>CALCUH010000116.1 GCA_937907165.1 uncultured Bacteroidales bacterium
AGTATCCATAAAAAGCCCAATAAGAAACTTTTTCGTAAATTTTTAAACAGCTTCTAAGATAATTGAAAAAATTTTGGTGTTTCATTACTATTTTCTATTTTTGCTCTGGGCTATTGTGTTTGAACTAATAAATTATTTCGTCTTTATTTACTGAGGTAATAATCTATTATTATCCAAATTGCGCCTACTTATTACTTAGGATAGTTAATTAAATATATAGTTAAAACCATTCATTAAAACACAAAATCATGAAAAAACAAATTACAGCACTAGTTGCGACTACGCTTATGGGCATAGGCATAGCTGATGCGCAGTTGAACCAAAACTCATGTAAGTTTTTGGGTAACATTACAACACGTGGACAAGTTCAACCTAACGTCGGCAACTTGAAATATGAGAACTTATGGGACCAAATGACCCCTGAAAACGAAACAAAGTGGGGTTCTATCGCAAACAAGGAGGTATCATCTGTGGCTGAGGCATTATCCTCCTGGAGCTGGGGATCTGCAGATAGAGAGTATCAGTGGTGCAAAGAAAACGGCGTACAATTTAAGTTCCACTGTTTGCTATGGACATCCCAGTACCCTAACTATTTGAAGGATTTCACAGGTGACAGATTGAAAAAACAGATTGACATCTGGTTCGAGGCTGTCTCAAAAAAATATCCTGACTTGACAGTGATGGACGTTGTCAATGAGGCTATCATTGGTCATGCAGAGAATGATAACAACGGACAAGCTAAGACGTTTAAGAATAACTTGGCTAATGCAATGTCTCCAGGAAGTCAACCAAGAGATTACAAGTGGATTACCGAAGCGTTTAAATTGGCTCGTAAGTACTTCCCTAATACCATATTAATTTACAACGACTACAACACTTTAACCCACCAGAAAAATGATTTTATAGACCTCGTTTCAACATTGGTAAAACAAGGAGCTCCAATTGATGCCTACGGACACCAGACCCACGATTTGGACGACTATTATAACGCGCGTGGTAACATGTCCGGCTTCGAAGACAATTTGAGGGACATACACAACCAAATCACTCAAAAAGGAGGCAGGGAATTGCAGTGTTACATCACTGAATATGACATCAACCAATCCAACGACAACACCCAATTAACCATCATGCAAGGTTCCTTCCCTGCGATGTGGGAGGCTGATTTCGTTGCGGGAATCACAATATGGGGATTTGTGAATGGCGCTACTTGGAGAGCAAATACCGGTTTGGTGAACAGTCAAGGCCAAGATCGTAGCAGTATGAGATGGTTGCGCGAATACATGGCGTCGGACAAGGCCAAGAATGTCACAGCGAAATTCTGCGGCAAGGAGGCGGGAGGTCCTGCTGGTCCATACGCAAGTATCGAGGCAAGCAAAACCACCATCGTTCTTGGCAACAGCGTGGATTTATCCGTTAAAGTGAACAATGTTGAAGGCGGTGTCAGAAGCATTACTTATTACGACGGAAACAACACGATCGGAGAAGGCGAAAAAATCACTTGGACTCCTGAATCAGCAGGAAGCCACTCAATTTCTGTCGTTGTTATCACTAATAGCAACGAGGAAGTAAAAGGCACCTCAACCATTAAAGTGGTTGAGCCGGGTAAACCCTATGGCGGAACAGCAGCGACCATCCCTGGAAAGATCGAGGCGGAGAATTACGACGAAGGAGAATCCGGCATAGCATTCTTCGACCAATCAGCAGGTAACTCTTGCGATGACCAAACAAACGAATATCGAAAAGATGACGTGGACATCAAGACGATCGACGGTGGTTATGCGGTCGGCTCGTTCGAAGGAGACGAATGGATGGCTTACACCGTTGATGTTCAAGAGGATGGAGAATACAATGTGACAATCCGTTTGGGTGAAGGCAACGATTCAGGCTCCTTGTCTGTATCACTCGACAAATCGGATGTCTCATTCGACGTGAAAGTCAACAAACTAGGCGACTGGGGCACCTTCGAAGAGGTGAAATTGGACCCTGTGACCCTCAAGAAAGGCGAACAAATCATGACCATCAAGAATACCGGCAGCTGGATTGACGTGGACTGGATCAAGTTCGAGAAAATAGGTGGCGAAACAGGTATGGAGGAGAACGTCATCACCCCAATCACCATCGCGCCAAACCCTGCCTCTTCGGTTGTTACAATCTACGGTGCGACACCAATCAGCGTGGAATTCGTCTCCGCTGAAGGCGTGGTTGTGAAGAAGAGCAACGAAAACGTCATCTCTATCGATGATTTGCAAGCCGGCAACTACATCGTTCGCGTCGTTACCGAAAATGGCGTGACAGTTAAGAAACTGGTCGTAGAAAAGTAATTAAAACAGGTTCCGCCATACGCGGATTAGAGTTAAAATGAATATGATGAAAGCGGTTGTGGGCTATCCTACAGCCGCTTTTTTTATTCCACACCTTTCGCCGACACTCATTACGGATATATATATGCGAAACAGAACAAATGCTATTTTTATTATTACTGTCCGGTAAACTTTTTATGAATTTATACTTTTTGCAAAAAATTGTACTGTATAATTAATAATACGTAATAATCGCATTGTATATTATGTACAACCCCTGCGGGGTTGTTTGATGGGGGGATGAATCCATTATTCTACCGATATGTAACCCCTGCGGGGTAGACTCCTATTCAGCTCTCGTTGTTTGATTAGGGGGCTTGGTTTCCGAAAAAAGAATCCGCGATACCGTATTTACTGGCATTGCGAACTATTTGGCATGTCTTTTCACGTTTAGCGGACGCCAATATGTTTTATACATTATACATGATTTTTAGAAATTAATTCGCTACTTTTGTATGGTTTTTCGAATCACGTCGCAACAGAACGATTGTCACACAAAAAGCTTTCGGACGTCTTTCAACCTGTATTATCTATAGAAACTTTTACACTTTCAATCATGAAACATAATATATTTTCACTCCTCAAATGGGCACTCTTTTGCGCTATTCTTTCCATTCCTTTCGCCTGTGGTGACGAGACAGATGGCGAACCAGAATATTTTTGGGAATCCAAACATCTCCATAATAGCTATACGATTCCGGATTCTCTGAGCAATATGAGCTGGCATATACATCCCAATTATCCCAAGGATTCATTTGTCATAAGTTTTTGCATAAATGGAGAAACGGTCTATTCGGATGAATACAAAGTTCCCCAAAAGCCAGAAGTGTTCGACTCCATCTGCCGTCTCTACCACGACACGGCTTGGTACGGGAAAAGTAATGCGATGTATCCACCTGTCGCCTATCCCGTCAGCGGCATCTCCATCGTCTCGGACACAGACTTCGACGAAAGTCACCCCGCAGGAAGCGATTTGAGTGACATCGCAATCCTGTTAACCAATTCTTGGGGTGATTTCGTGCTGAACGGTTATCCACGCGGAGATGAACAGTTGAAAAAAATCACAAAAAAATTCTCCGAATTCACCCACAACGAAAAATGTCTATGGTACGATGGAAGTTTTCAAATATATTTCCCTCTCCCCACCCTCTCCCGCACACACCATCTGACCGTCACCCTCTCCTTTGAGGGAGGGAAGAGCATCTCCTCGACGATAGAGGTGAATCTGTAAGAAGAATTTTTCTCTCATAATGGGAAGCCGCAACACACGAAACTGTTGCGGCTTCTTTTCTTCATTTCCCTTAACTCGCCGCCAACTGGAGGATGAGGCAAGTGTGGTCTATAACAGCTTACACGATTGCTATTTTTATATATTTACTTATGTTTTATGAAAAATATTTAATACTTTTGTGCGGTTTTTCGAATCACGTCGCAACGGAACGATTGTCAAAAAAATCCTTTCGGACGTCTTTCAACCTGTATAATTGTTTAACTATTAATTTTATCTAATGATTAAAATGCGAAAATGCGAAAATGCGAAAATGTTACGAAAAGTTCTTTTCCTTTCGCTAGTGGTTTCTAACACATGCCAGCTTACCAGCTGCAAGGACGACAATGAGATGGAACAACAGTTACCTACATCTCAAGAAATTCAACAGGACAGTTGTCCGCTCAATTACAAAGCGATTTTCTCCGACAACCACACCATGAGTTGGGAGGATGCCGCAGCCCTCTCCGAAGAAGTGGCGGCTCTGCACTTCGGGAGCATCTCCGGCGACAAGGCGCTCCGTTCGGGCGGACGCAGAGTGGTCAACGCGGGTCGTGTCATCGGGAAGAGTTCCAACACCCTTCGTTCAGGATCCGACCTAAATGCGCTACCAGACACCCTCGCCTACGTCTGCAATTTTGCGGACAGCACTGGGTTCGCCATCATCTGCGCTGACGACCGTGTGGGTTGCCCCATCCTAGCCTGCGTGGACAGCGGCACACTCGGCGACACGACCGACAACCCGGGCATCGCCATCTTTCTTGAAGGAGCTCAATCCTTCATAGAAAACTCCATCCTAAAATTCGAAGAGGAGAAAGACTCTTTGCGTGAGGTGGCGATAAAAAAAATCGGCGGCACACCGAAAGAGTGTAATACGACACTGAAGAAAATCTACACGGGTAACTACAAGTTGTTAAAATCAAAAGAGTCGGTGGATGCACTGCTCAACACCACTTGGGCACAGAGCGGCGCCCCATACAACACGCTAGTCTCTGAAGTTTGTTCAGGCAATGCAGGCGGACACGCGCCAGCAGGTTGTTGGGCGGTCGCTATTTCTCAAATTATGGGATACTATAAGTACCCTACTTCCTTTTCAGACACCAGAACTGGAGGATACGGAAGATTTAGTTTAAATTGGAACGAAATGCTAAAGAAGAAAAATGCGGACTCCCTCACTGGGTCGGCATATCGAAACCAAGTAAGCAAACTTCTTGAATACGTCGGCTACAAAATAGGCATGAAGTATGGTTGCGATGGCAGCGGTGCCAATGAAGACAACGCCATGAGTTTCATGAAAGCGTGCGGCTACAGCGGCACGTCAGGAGTGGATTTCAATTTCACCAACGTCATATCCCAAATTAAGGAAAAGAAGCCCGTCATCATGACAGGCAAGAAGAACCGGACAAACCGCTTCCTAGGACTTATCTATACCTATTCCGGCGGCCACGCATGGGTGGTGGACGGATACTCCTTCGACGAGGCGACGGAAGAACACCGCTACCAAATAGACACGAACGACGAATCCGCCACAAAAGATGTGTTGCTCTCCGTTTCCTACAAACATCCGTTGCTCCACATCAACTGGGGTTGGGGAGGACTATGCAACGGTTACTTCGCCAGCGGATGCTTCCACATCACAGAAGCAGAAAAATTCGACCGGAAAGTTAACAATCCTTCAGAGGATGCCAACTATAAATACAAACATAAAGTATTCCCAATTTACAGATAATAACTTCTAATTTCATAATCATGAAACAAATAATTTTATTTATTCTAAAATGTGCGACCCTCTACACGCTCCTATCCATCTCATTCGCTTGTGGCGACGATAATGAAGATGGATATCCACCAATTTACTGGGAATCCAAACATCTCCATAATAGCTATACGATTCCGGATTCACTAAGCGATCTGAACTGGAATATAGATCCCTATTATCACAAGGATTCTTTTGTCATAGGTTATTGCATAAAAGGGGAAACGGTCTATTCGGATGAATGCAAAATTCCCAATAAGCCAGAAGTGTTCGACTCCATCTGCCGTCTCTACCACGACACGGCTTGGTACGGGAAAAGTAATGCGATGTATCCACCTGTCGCCTATCCCGTCAGCGGCATCTCCATCGTCTCGGACACAGACTTCGACGAAAGTCACCCCGCAGGAAGCGATTTGAGTGACATCGCAATCCTGTTAACCAATTCTTGGGGTGATTTCGTGCTGAACGGTTATCCACGCGGAGATGAACAGTTGAAAAAAATCACAAAAAAATTCTCCGAATTCACCCACAACGAAAAATGTCTATGGTACGATGGAAGTTTTCAAATATATTTCCCTCTCCCCACCCTCTCCCGCACACACCATCTGACCGTCACCCTCTCCTTTGAGGGAGGGAAGAGCATCTCCTCGACGATAGAGGTGAATCTGTAAGAAGAATTTTTCTCTCATAATGGGAAGCCGCAACACACGAAACTGTTGCGGCTTCTTTTCTTCATTTCCCTTAACTCGCCGCCAACTGGAGGATGAGGCAAGTGGATTTAAAGCAACCTACTCAATAATCATAACAAGCATACCTGACAATCACCAAAAAAAATTCCATAAAAAGTCCAACTCTCCCCGCTTTTCCAGCCATTCCGAAAATTTATTTTTGTTTTTCCCCCAACACACCTATTAATTAAAATATTTTATTAAATTTGCGTGGAATGAAAAATTGGGATGAAGTGAATTCATCCATCATTAACAAAGGATAATTTTTTAATAAACATATAGAATTAAAGTTAGCATGGCAAACTTAGATTTATCAAAGTACGGCATCACGGGATCAACAGTGATCGCCCACAATCCCTCTTACGAGGAGCTCTTCAAGGAAGAGACAAAAGCAGGTCTTAGCGGCTACGAAGTAGGTCAACAAACAGAGCTCGGCGCTGTAAACGTAATGACCGGAATCTACACAGGACGTTCTCCTAAAGACAAATATATCGTGATGGACAAAAACTCTAAGGACACTGTATGGTGGACTTCAGAGGAGTACAAGAACGATAACCACCCAATGAGCGAAGAAGTTTGGGCTAAGGTAAAGGAAATCGCGAAGAAAGAGCTTTGCAACAAGGAGCTTTATGTAGTGGACGCATTCTGCGGCGCTAACAAGGCTACTCGTTTGGCAGTTCGTTTCATCGTGGAGGTAGCATGGCAAGCACACTTCGTGAAGAACATGTTCATCCAACCTACCGCTGAG
>CALCUH010000117.1 GCA_937907165.1 uncultured Bacteroidales bacterium
ATGCCGAGACGACCGGCTCCGTAGAGGTGCTGCTCGGTGAGGGTGAAGGTGCCGTTGCCCGTCTCGCCGCGTTTGCGCTCGTAGACCGCCAAGACGTTGCCCTGCGGGTCGCGCACGTAGTAGGTCGTCACAAATTTGTCACCGTCGGTCACATTCTTGTTGAGGAGAAACATCACAGATTTTCTAATCACTTTATCATCCCACACTTACGCAATATCTCATTTAGAGATTGATGCGTAATCTTCTTATATTTTTGACGATAATCTATCAAACACTTTACAAAGAATAGTAATTATATTTTACATATCTTACAAAATTTACGGATTTATATATGTAGGAACTACTGAACCGACTTTTCTTTTCATCGACAAAAATTCTATTTAATTTGATATTTTAAATTTTTTCTCTTTTCCACTAAATTCAAATCAAACGTATGCTTCACATTATTGTCATAATAAGCACAATACCAATACAATACATTTTCAGAAGCATAAACACAGAAATAATCACTATTTATTTCATCGATAATAGCAGATTTTATCTTATCAGTATCATAACACATCATTTTCTTTCTCCATTCAAATTTCTCTATTCGCCATAGATCACTATTTATTTCTTTTATCTTGTCAAAAAATTCCAAGCAGATTATTCTCTTTTCTAAAGTATCTATATAATAAGTGGTTCCTATGTCTGTACATTTATTTGTTGTTATCTCTATAAAATCATTATCATCAAAATAAACTAATGCTAATTTTTTGGATGGATTGTGTATCACTTTAATTGACACCCCTGTATTAGGGACAGAATAAATATATTCCTTCTCAATAAAATTTGAATCTATCATTAAATATGATATAAAAAGTCCCAAAAACGTCAAGACAAATCCCACTTTTTTCATTTGAAAATATGTTTGAAAAATTCGTAAATTGATTTAACATCTGTAATTGATTTCATAAAAGTCTTTGCTTTATAAGAATGAGAACGAGCTTGACCTGTCAACCAACCTTTATACTCTGCATTGCGCGTTGTAATACCTTCGATAGTCAACTCTTTGCTTTTATACGACTGATAAGTGTCAAAACCGACTCTAGACGACTTCCAATCTAATCCATTAATACCAGCAATATATCCAGCCCCAAAATTTCCAACATCACGTGCAGAAGCGAACATAATTTCTCCCTTACCATTTTCACCTATAGGCATACCCCTATATTTATCTCTATCATGATCTGCTATATTTGTTCCATTCGTCCACTTAAAATCATATTTTTGATCATTTCCTCCTTTAGTCATATATTCCGTTAATGTAGGAATGTTGTTACACGTAAGATCATCAAGGAATTCTATTCCACTTCGATCACTAGGATCAATATTTGTTCCTTTGGCCCAATCGTTTTTATCTGCATCCCAAAATGAGGTTATTGTTAAAGTAAATCCTATTGACTTACCTTTTATAGTATATTTTCCTTCTTTGTCCTTAGAATAAACATAAATATTTCTATCTTTATCTTCTAAAGAACCACCAATCACTGTATAAGTTCCATTCCCATTATCAGCGACTTTCGTACTCATTCCATAAGGATCCACCATAACAATTGGATTCCCCCCGCAATAATTATAAGAACTCATATCAGCATAATTCGCAAACAGCGGATCCACACTCATCCACCTACCCAACCTAGTATCCAACAACCGGTACTCAGTAGTATAAACCCCTTCCGCCAAATCATTCTCCTTCTCATGTCCCGTGTAGCCGAAGCGATAATCACCAGCATTCCAACTCCTTCCCGGCTCCGTCATACCAAACGGATAGTAATCCGACAAACTAACGACCGTAGGCTCGTCTGTAGTGGATGCCTCATCCGAAATCACCGCCATCACGTTGCCGAGGTGGTTGGTGAGCTCGTAATAAGTGGCAGGTGATTCACTCGTGTTGGTGGCGTTCAGCGCCAAGTCTCGCTTCCTCATGCCGAGACGACCGGCTCCGTAGAGGTGCTGCTCGGTGAGGGTGAAGGTGCCGTCGCCCGATTCGCCATGTTTGTGTTCATACACCGCCAGCACGTTGCCCTGCGGGTCGCGGACGTAGTAGGTCGTCACAAACTTGTCCGTGCCGTCGGTCGTGTTCTTGTTGGTCACCGTCTTGGCGATGCGATGGCCCATGGCGTCGTAGGCGAAGTGGAGCTTAGGCTTGTTGCTCTCCTCGGTGCGGACCACGTCGGAGACCTTGCCTGTCACTGTCCATCTGATTTCTGCAATCTGCTCGCTCTTGTCCTTGATGAGGTTTCCTATCTCATCGTAGTCGTAGTTGTGGGTCGACGGCTTCTGCTGGGCATAGTTGTGGCCTTGGTCCTTGATGTTCCATGCGTTTAGTTTCAACACTACCAATTTACTAATCACATGCAGAACGATTATTCATTATCATTTGTTTATACGAATCTAATTTATTCAACCTATTCACAATTTCCACATTATCAGAATGCAAATTGGAAATCCATGACGATATAATTTCAAAAACATAGTCATTGATTTTTAAACCATTCGTCAGATAGAATTCGCACACCATATCATATAAAAAAGCATAAGCCAACGTTTCTTTTGACTGATCAGCTATGACAAACGACAAGAAAAACAATTGTCCTATTTTATTTCCTCTCCCTCTTAAATCCTTCATGTCATTGCAAAGAGAATTATACAAAATACTAGTTTTTTTGTGATCTGAATGGTGCATTGAAAAAGTTTCACAAATCACCCGATAAATATCCATCGTAGAATCTATACTATCTTTGGGTCTATCCAATTTATATTTTAATTCTAACGCTATACTATCATTCGAAACGTTGGATTGAAAATTCATCAAAATCCGATTATTAAGTCTATGCATCAAATCCAAAGCCAATGAGTCAGGTGTCAAATTATATTTTTCATATGTGTTTGAAATAAAATTTGCAAGATATTGAAACGCAACACCATCATTATATCGAAAAGCATATTCAAACATAAATAAAAAGAATTGGCAATCGATATAATCAAGATCATATTCATTCAAGCACGATTCTATATTATATCGTTCTTTTTTTAACGCATCTACAGAACCATTCTTAATATACGAGAAAAAACAATCGTTTTTCTCCTGAAGCTTTTCCTGAGCACTCATAGCAAAAGAAGAGCAAATGAAAATCAAAAATAACAACTTTCTCATTTATCTACATTTTTCATTTCCTTCGTTTCAGCTGTTTCTTGAACTGTTTTTTGGGCTTTTTCTTCCTTCCTTTTTTTCTTAAAGTATTCCTTTACAACTTTTCTTATATTCCTATAATTTGGAACAGAAGTTCCCTCCATCGTAGCAATAAGTTCCCCATTCAAATAAAAATTCCAACGACCAACCTTGCCGGAGTTTGATATTATTTCACATTTATACTCTTTTGGCGATTTATCCGCCCATAAAACTTCAGTAGGGGCAACAATTAAAGCATTTTTAAATTTCGAATCTCTAGAACATCGCTCTTGAATATTAAATTTGTCACCTTTTCCAGTAGAACATATATGGAAGAGTACTATCGAAGTAATTCCTGTTTTACGAATCTTTTCTGTTTTTTTATTAAACACAGGACTGTTTTCTTTCAAATAATTATAAACACCATCAGGAGTCATCTCATCAGATCCATTTATTCGTATTATATTTTCATCTCCATGAGTAAACAAAGAGGTCATTTTTCTACTATCGTGCAATTTCTTAAATAATTCTGCATTTGTTACATGATCTGATGTAAATTCCGGATCCTGTCTACTTGGCATTAAAACCAATCTCCCATCAGAATCAAAAAAGACCATCGGATTATTTAAACAATAATTATAAGAACTCATATCAGCATAATTCGCAAACAGCGGATCCACACTCATCCACCTACCCAACCTAGTATCCAACAACCGGTACTCAGTAGTATAAACCCCTTCCGCCAAATCATTCTCCTTCTCATGTCCCGTGTAGCCGAAGCGATAATCACCAGCATTCCAACTCCTTCCCGGCTCCGTCATACCAAACGGATAGTAATCCGACAAACTAACGACCGTAGGCTCGTCTGTAGTGGATGCCTCATCCGAAATCACCGCCATCACGTTGCCGAGGTGGTTGGTGAGCTCGTAATAAGTGGCAGGTGATTCACTCGTGTTGGTGGCGTTCAGCGCCAAGTCTCGCTTCCTCATGCCGAGACGACCGGCTCCGTAGAGGTGCTGCTCGGTGAGGGTGAAGGTGCCGTTGCCCGTCTCGCCGCGTTTGCGCTCGTAGACCGCCAAGACGTTGCCCTGCGGGTCGCGCACGTAGTAGGTGGTCACGAATTTGTCCGTACCGTCGGTCGTGTTCTTGTTGGTCACCGTCTTGGCGATGCGCTGGCCCATGGCGTCGTAGGGTGTGTTTTTCCTCATGGATGCTAAATTAAGGGTTATTTCTTAATTTGGCAAATGAATCTGAAATTTGACAAAATTATTTCAGACGGAAACGCAATAGTTTGATTATCACCCCGCTATTTTTCCCTCTATTTCACCTTTTATATTTTGATTCACCATCTCACATATATGATTTAATTGATTTTACTTTATATGACTGAACCATATATCGAAAGCTACTGACAGCTATAAAAAAATAATAATATTATTACCATTCCTCATTTGTTTAGCATTTTTCAGAAACTCACTTGGTGTCTGACAATTTATATTTACGTAAAAAAACACTTGCCTTTTCATCCCCTTGTTCTGCCGCTTTCGTGCACCATTCCACCGCTTTCGTATAATCTTTTGGGACACCTTCCCCTTTAAAGTACAGAATGCCCAAACAATACTGTGCTTCTGCAAGGCCCTGCTCGGCAGACCTCTCATATAGTTCAGCTGCTTTCGCTTCATTCTTCTGAACCCCTTCGCCACTATAGTAGCTGTAAGCCAGGTTGTATTGTGCTATTGCATCCCCTTGTTCTGCCGCTATGGTGTATAGTTCCACCGCCTTTTCACAATTCCGATCCACACCACATCCAAAGTTATAGCAGTTGCCTAAATTTCGATAGGCTATCACATTTCCCTGCTCGGTGGCTTTCCGCCATAATTCCAGAGCCTTTTCAAACTCTCTTTTCTGATAATGACAGAAACCTATTCGTCTTAGTACCTCAGAATCTTCTTGCACAACTATCTTATTATACCATTCCGCCGCTTTCGTGAGATCCTGCGCAACACCAATGCCATCATAGTAACAATCCGCCACTCTTCTTTGCGCCATTGCATCACCCTGCTCTGCCAGCTTAATGAGTTTTTCCACCACTTCTTGATCTTCCTTGTTTTTTTGAGTCAACGCACAAATTGATTCGATTGGTTCCAGCGGATCCTCCCTATTGACTATCTTCTTGTGGGTTGTGGATATAAGCGGACCCTTCAGTACATCATCGACTGTACTTATCAATTTGTCAATGTCAGTATCAAGTTTTCTCCTTGCGATAGTTCTTTTAAGCATGTCTAATCTGCTTAGAATCGCCTTTTTTATATGATTAAATTGTTCCTCTTTGGACAAGGTGAAGAAATCCTCTTCAATGATTATATTAACGCCTATAGACTTTTCCTTTCTACTATAACCGTCTACATCCTTTATCGCATTACGCGAATACTCTATCGGAGTAACCTGAAAACCTATCAAGATAAATTCCAAATCATTTCCGTATGGTTCGTAGGGGATAATCTTCAGTTTTTGGGCGATGCCTCCCTCTCCGTCTTCCCCCCAGATTAGGTTACGAAATTCCTCCCCGATTCTATTCCTTTTCAATTTCTTTTCCTCTGACTCGTCGCTATCAGAGTATATGATTACCGTACATCCTAAAATATTATTATTCATTTGGTCAACTATATTAATCTTAATTTAGTATTTCGTATATCGAACTTTCTTACCATACCAATCTTTATTCAGTTTTCGATATGATTTGTCAGATTCCTCTGACATACACCAATTATAAAACATCCTAACATCGATTTCATTAACATTCTCCACCAATAACCGATCAACATAAACTGTTTGTATAGAATCACAATACCGTTGATTAGAGGAAATCTTTAAACATGTATCTTGATTAATTTGCTTCAATACAGAATCCATTGGAACAGATATAACCGAAACTGACATTCCAGGCAACGAGAACATCAGTGACATTAACACAACAAAATATCTCATCTTCATTCTCTTTTATACTCCTTTTCTACTGGCTTATCTGGGTCTGGAAGCGACACTTCATCTTTAGACTCATTTAGATTTGATTAATCCTTTTTCCTTCCGTTATCATTACCTGAATTTTGAAGAGGGTTATAATAACTTCCTCTAACTTTCATTGTTTCAATCCAATCATCCTTTCCTATTATTTGAGTACCATGTCGTATAGCCTTTTGCAGAGGGAAATTTTTATGTTTTAAATATGTGACTATAGAAAAAGTATCACCCATAATAACTACATTTAAGTAGTTGCAAAAATTTATATCTTCATACTTCTTTTTTGCCTCCTCCTTAATTTTAAAATAAGTATAACTAACATTATATTCTGACTCAGATTTTATTTCTCGTAAACTGACAATTGAATCTTTTGTAATATAAGATGCGATATCATCTTCTTGTATATTTATCGTCGCCGGTTGGAGATATGTTCCAACAGTTTCTTTTGAAACAGAAGTTTCATTTTCTTGCACATCCCGCCATTCAACATCAGACATCCAATGGGAACGAAAGCATAATATTGATTTATCGTCATAATAAGTACAAATAGTATAGTAATGCCCCAGAGAATAATAGTGGGATCTCAATATTGCAATTTCGTTATAAGGTTCAAGGCACACATAAGAAACTTTTTTCTCTTTTATATATGAAAGTAATGAATCATGAGTCTCAGAATCAATTTCAAGACACCGTCCAGTTCCTATTATATTGTTTTTTCGAATGACAAAAATCGAATCTTGCATAAAAGTCGAATTTTGCGAATAGGCATAAATCGAAAAGACAAACATAATAATAAACGTTTTTATGAATTTACTCTTCATTACGTAAATAATAGCCAGAATCATTCCCAGTTCCCATAATATCTCCAAATACATCTTGATATATTTTATTTGAACATATCCACTAAATTAAGGTTATATTCTCAACAAAGGAAATATGACAGATAAATTTTTCGCATCTTTTCACTACCTTCGCCCAAAAGATTTTGAGCATGAAACTGAAGATATTGACCGAGAACACGGTATTCCAAGCTAAGATGAAGGCTGAGTTGGGTTTTTCCCTATTGATTGATACGGAAGAGGGTAAGTCCATCCTTTTCGACACGGGGCAAACAAACCTCTTCGCCTACAACGCGGAGATCGGGGGGGTGGACATCTCCAAAATCGACGCTGTCGTCATCAGCCACGGTCACTACGACCATACGGGCGGTCTGGATTATTTCCTCGCCCACAACAGTCATGCGCCTGTCTACGCCAAAGAGGGATTCGACAGGGAACGCTTCGGCACGTGTAACCGAATGATCGGTCTGCCGCAAAGCGAAACGCTCGACCTCTCAAGGGTCATCACCGTCAAGGAAATCAAGCTCTTCTACAGTAAAGCCATGCTTTTCAGCCCAGCGGGTATACATACGGTAAAGCATGTTGCACCAGTCACAGCTCTCTGTACCGCCCGCACCCGCATTCAGACGAAGAATCGCATTGTTGGAATCATACTCATCCGAAAGAAGCGTCGAGATTCTGATTTTCTCAAAATCATTCTTAAACTCTTCGAACTCAAGTTTAAGTTCTTCGACAAGATAGGGATCTTATTCCTCATAACCCATCTGAATCAGCTCTTCTAAATCATTCTTGGTCTGCTCAAGCTTACCGTACATCTCAATGGTATCTTTGAGA
>CALCUH010000118.1 GCA_937907165.1 uncultured Bacteroidales bacterium
TGATGCTGCAAATATAAGATAGTCCTCATTTTACTATCCTAAATTTTGTCCTTTATACCGAAAATGATAATAGATAGATTTTAATCATCGTTTGAATCTTGTTTGTGATATGTTTGTCTCTTCCGAACTCATTTTGGGGTAAAACAAAGTTAGACGTTCATTTCCTAATGACACTTGACTTATGTGTTAAAAATCATTAATTGTTTTTTGCGGGAAATATTAGAGAGAAATCAGAAGTGATAGAGAATTAGGGAAAACATGCGGGAAAAAGCATGAACAAGGTTGCTAAAAGATAGGTTACGTCTGATTTTGTCAGACATAACCTATTTGTATATTCTATTTTTTCAAGACCTTAAATATCTCTTCGTCAACGCTTAGGAAATAGACTCCGGATGCGAAATTCCGCATGTCAATGATCTTCACAGCTCCCATTCCTTCATAGAGCTTATGCCCGTCCGTATCAAACAGCATTACATGCTCCCCTGATGGTGAGATATGTAACCAATCCGAGCATGGGGTAGGATAGATGGTCAATTCAGATGTTTTGAAGTATTGATATTCCTTGCTATCGCTATCGACGAACTTGGTCGTCAGATCTAAGGCGCGGAATGTAGCCATGTCGATATACATGGAATGGTCGACAACGGTTGCTTTACAACGCCCGTCCGTCACCTCCAGTTTTACATTATAGTTTATCGGATTATAATAGTAACATTCCGGTGACATGTTGTTGCTGACCAGACCTTCACGTCCTTCCGATCCTCCATATTCTTTGAAATAATCGGAATTAAGCGGTTCGATGAGTTGCCATTTATAGGTCACGTCGCTTCTTTGTATTTGGGGTGTAAAGACAATATGGCTGCCTTGGTTGATTCTCACGCTCGCCTCCTTGCCTCCGCTCTGGTGGGTTTCGACGCCATCAACGGTGAAGGAGAAGGAGGCGTTTAGATGATCGATCTTCAACACGAACGCGCGTGTCACGGACAATCCGCGGGTCGTGTCATGACGGGTCACATACAATGTGACATCATCAGTCGGAAGATGCTCCTCTCCATTTTCATCGTACATCGCGATATATGCATCTATACCTATATATGTTTTTAATGTGACGTTACAATTGCTTTCGACGCGAAATGAATAATCATAACCTTTTTTGCGAGCAGTAAAATATTCATAACCACCATACGCTTTTAGCGTGAAATACAAATGTGTTTTCCCACTATTCGAACACGTAAAAGTGTCTGAATATTCCCAATCAACCTGATCATCCGTAATCGGATCTATGTTCATTGTGACAAGATTAATAATATCACTCGTGTCTGCGCCACATGCGCTTTCGGCTATGTACCTGTAATAAACGCTTGGCATCGTATCAGACACAAGCATGGAGTCACCTCCTTCCTTGGAAGCCATAACCCATTCCTTCTGGTCATAACTCTTCTGCCAATAGGTACGGTCGGCGTTCGAGGCGGAATCCACCAGATACACACGCATGATCTCCTCGTTCGGAATCCACTGGTAATACTCATGCGCCTTATATCCCAATCCGAACTCCCTCAACTCGTCTGCTGTATAGTTGATGTCAGCCTGTGCGACGGTCGGCAACGGACGGATGCTCACCGTCAACTCATTGCTTATCGACTTATACGCCCCTGCTGTCGCAATCCTACGGTAGGTTGTAGCCACGTCAATTGCCTCAGGGGTGTAGTCCTTATTTGTCGCCCCGTTTATATTGATAAAATCCGGAGTACGCTCGTTGCGGTATTGCCACTGATAAGAGACTTCTTTGTTCACTCCCTCCAACTCAGTCACCACAATCGAAGGGATATCCTCGTCTCCACACAATAGGGTTCCACCGTCAAAGCTGATGACTCCGCCCCTTAACGGGTGGATGGCATACGGCTTCACGCAATAGCTTTGCTTCGCATAGATGTTCAAGACGCTATCCTTGTAGGTATCGAACTTATACGGCAAGAGGATATTGTTGGACGAAACATCCGGCATAACGCCGTCACCATCGAATGTATAGCTCTCACTGAACAGTTTGGATCCCTGGATGTTCAACACGACACTGCTGTCCGTAACGTCGCTCACCACCTCCATGGACAACTCCGACTCATAGTCGTAGGCATAGACAATCTGTCCCTCTATATGAAGCGTGTCGCTTGCGACCTTCACACATCCGTTATCGGCTACCCTGACTATTCTCATATCGCCATTGGCCGTAACATTAAGGTCCGCACCGAACTCACCTATCACCTCACCGCCATTCACATACCACGCATATTTAATCTTATCGGAATATTGTCCTCCGAGCTTCTCTCCTTCGATCTTCACCTTCCTATCGTTGCAAGGCGTGTAATTCTCAGTTGTGATGACATTATCATCAGCAACGATGGATGGCTTATTATGTGCGTAAACCACGATGGAATCACTCTGGCAAGTCAATCCGGCTGTATCTGTCACATAATGGATGAAACGGTAGCCCATACTATCACCCAAGAATCCCTCCATCTGGATACTCTTGCCGATAACACGGATTGTATCCTCTCCGAGCGTCCAATACTTGGATGCGAACAAGCTATCCGCCAAGGCATCCACCTTGGCTGTGAAAGTGCCGTTCGGACACTTGAAATCTTCGAACGTGATTTCTTCAGGACTTACGTTAACCTTCTGGCGCACATCCACGAAGACAGCATCCGACACGTGTTCATGACACATATCCCTCACTATCCTACGGAAATAAGTGCCAGCCTTAATGAACTTCCCTTGGAGGACGAAGTCCGCTCTTGTAGCATCCGCAACATCCGAATAGTCCTCTTCGTTCCCTGTCTGGCTTGACTGCCATTGATATGTCTTATCTCCGCTACCTCCTGAAATGGCGCCACCTATAATCTCCAAATCAGATCCAGCGCAAATGGCAGTTGGAGCGATTGGTTTCTCCTGGCTTATCGCAGGCATGCTATCCACATAAAATACCAACGTGTCGCTGACGCAACCGGTTTCCCAATCTTCGGTATTCAACGTATAATACGTGGCGTTCCCTTTCCCTTTAAGCACAAATATACTATCAAGGATAGAATAGAAGCCTGTATGCAAAGCTGTGTATGTCGTATCTTCAGGATCCACATAGTAACTATTCCATGAACGGGTCTTCTTGATGCCGTCGTCATACAACTTTATGCAGACCAACGAAGCTCCGCAACTATCACCGACCTCATAGATCCTCGGAAGAGGATTCTCCCTATAAAGTGTAATATCCAACCTTTCGCTCTCCACCTCATCACACGCATCCGCATAGAGGCATCTTACAGATACAATGTTGTTCACACTCCTATCCAAATCATTCGTCATTAGTCCGACATACAAGCTGTCGAAACAAGTGATTGTTTCCCATTCCCCATTATTAATGCTATACTGCCAAGTGACATCATAGAAACTAATCACCTTACCTCCGCTTGCGGAAGTGGTGCTAACATACGGAAGTTCATCATAAGTGCAGAATTTAGTTTTCTTTCCATTGACCGATAAAGATCCAGCTTTAAGCTCATCATATCGAGTCAATGTGAGCACGTTGCTGTAACGCACCCGGCCCTTGTCGTTCGTGGCCACACGACGGATCAGAAGCGGGCTGTCCAATGTCGTTGTCGATAGACCGTTTATAACTTCGGAACTTAAACCCTCACTCGTTTCGCCTGATATGGAACTCCACTCGGCAATGTCGCTGGTGCTACGTTTATATTGCCATGCGTATGTCCATTTCATAGGTTCATGCACAGGAGAGATGTATTCTCCATTCGCTTCCGCAACTCCGATTATATCAGCGTATATCCCATTTTGGCATATAATGGAATCCATAATGTAGATGGTACCACCATTCGAAGCCATTCCAAATTCAAATGGTATGGCTACAGGTTCAGCGTCACATTCTCCCCTACGTTTCTTAACATAAATTTTAGCTCCGTCCCCACTTTTCTTCGCAACAATCTCATCGGTTAATCTAATTCCGCACCATGGCTTCCCATCTTCATTAATAACTTGAGTACATTCCTTGTCCAAATACCAAAGGAATGTACCAGAACCATCCTCACTTCTGAACACGATTGAATCACCCACCTCATATCCGCTCTTTATCGCATTGTTAGGATTAAAACTGGTCATCTCAGGTGTGTAAGCATATGTCACCACCGTATCAGGTTTAATCTTGTCATTATATAGGTTCAACAAGATGTTGTTACTGTTCATCGAAGAACATCCGTCTTCCATCACACGTCTCACCCTATACGAACCATCAAGGACATCCGTCCTGATCATAAAGTCCTCCATTCCAGCATATGCAGCTTGATTGCCATAATCATATGTCGCCGTCTTAATCCATTCCCCGTTATCTTTCTGATACTCATAATGGGTCGTGAACGCACCTGGAACATTTCCATAAAGCCACGGTCCAAAATTCTTGCCATATGCGCTCCATACGTCACTCAGTTCAGGTGTGATAAGACCCTTCACCGCATTCGGCATTTCACCGAGGCAATAATTGCTCTTATCCACAAATATCTCACCAGCCAACGCCTCCTTATCTCCGTCGTACAACGCCTCGCTCACGCTTTGAAGCGTAGGCACTATATGTACCGTGATGGTATCGCTCGACAGGAAGTTCTTCTTTCCGTCCTCCATTTCGAACCACGTCAACCTGAATATGCTGACCGATTTTGTCGTACCCAAATTATTCCTCAGAGGGAACGGTGATAGAACCATGTTCGTCGTGTCGGCACTAAATCCGTCAGGCGAAGTGACGTTCGTCGTCACCTTACCGTCCCTTGATCCTTTTATCTGTTTCATGTTTCCGAACGCACCGTTCACGGCGTAATACCATTCAAAGGTCGCATTCGGAGCATAATCATCGCTTAACACCTTGACACTCTCGTCTCCGCTACAAACCCAATAGACATCCTCTTTCGACTCCTGATCTCCAAAATAGATTTCACCACCCGTTTGGTTGTAGACGTAGATGTTAAGCTCCAATTTATTGGCGCTCTCGCATCTGCCTTTTAATGAGCTGACGTAGTATGTGGCGACATAACTGTCGTCACCGTTCGGAACGGTCAATGTTTCCGTTTTCACCTCCTCGCTGAAGGCACTCCTTCCATGTACGGTCGTCGGCGACTTATACCACACGTATTGCATGTCGCCTGTGTTGCTTCCGCTGAAGTCCGTCACACCATACATGCTCGCCTTCGTCTTGTTAGACGCAATACGATCATATTCGACGTTCTCGGGATAGATATTGAAACTATCCATCACGAACACGGTTTTGACTTCGCTCGTGTCTCTCGTCTTACATATGTCGTCCGTAACTATACGCCTAAAGTATGTGGTTTGGTGCAAGTTCTGGTTGCCGTTATTGTTCTTTATCTCCAACGTCGAACCATTGGTCACCATATTGTCCATTTTTGTATAGTTCGCCTCGTCCGTACTTTTTTGCCACAGATATGTGTATCTTCCGCTACCACCTTGTGCATCGAAGCCCTTAATCGTGTCGATAGCCGTGTTATAACATATCTCCTTCGCCGAGAAGTCTATGCCTCCGTCCTTCATAGGCGCGTAGACCGGCATCTTCACCTCATTGGACAATACATATCCGCCCGGATAATTGCTTCCGCAAGTTACAGCCGCACGAACAATAATCGTCTTCGTCAAATTTTGGATGATGATTTCTTGCTCATGTTCTCCTATTTTATTTTTTTCTATCTCACCAATTGTAGTGGTAAATATATTTCTATTATCCCCTTCCTTCATTGTCGACCAATCCCCGTTCTCAAGCTTATACTGCCATACGGTCTCGTAACTTGAGGTGTCACCGCCCGAGATATTGTATAAATTCAAATACTTTGATTTTCCATCACTTGAACAAAATGCAGAATCATTTAAAGACCTAAACAATTCAGGCACACCTAACTTCTGATAGATCTTAAACGCATAGTGCAACGTGTCTGACATACAAACCTCCTCAGAGATTCTCGCCTTCTCGCTTCTCAGGACATCCACATGGTTCGTCCCGAAATGGAGCGCGACGGAATCCTTGAAAGACATCTTCTGCGATGATCCGCCTATGTTCACCACTTCTCCCCTCCCTAAGAACTCGTATGGTTCGATATGGCGGTAGTGACGGTTGAAGACAAGGCTGTCCGGAAATTCCAATTCGGTGGCATACATCGAAGAACTGCCAAGCGACACAATAGGCAGCTCCACGTTCGCTTTGACGTTGACGAGCAACATGTTGTCGCTATAACTCTGGGCGTTGCATTTATCCGTTACCGCCATCCTGAAATATGCGCTCTTATTTCCTAATTTGCTGACTTGCAAATTGAGGTTGTTTCCCGTCGTCTTGTCTAAGTAATTCCATTCCGCAGGCACGCTCTTCCAATCGTTGCCGTTAAAACTATACTCCCATTGCATCTCCACCGTTGCATCGTTCAGTGGACAACTCATCTTTGCGGTCGCTCCGCTATTTTTGCAATATTCGACGAACGTCTGGTCGGCGAACTCGCTGAAGGATATTCTTCCGACTTTCGCACCTTTGCTCACTTTGACCACGAAGTCCTCGCTACGGATTTTTCTCTTCTTTCCGCTCGCATCCTTTGCGCTGAACACTACTGAATAGACGGCTGATATAGGTTGTTCGATTTCAAGGTTTGGCTCTGTCGTGCTTTCAACCTTACCGTTATCCATATACCATGACCACTCCACATCATCCATCTTGGTGATATTCTTTTCCCCGAACGTGATTTTATCGGCATTGTAAACCTCCAATTTCACAGTCGATCCATCACACACTTCTATCTCCTTCTTCACGTCATTGCCTGACAGTAATGGTGCGCCGCCATCGAATCCCTCGTTCAGCAGGAATGTGAATTTTGCTTCGCTCTCACAAGTCTCCACTTCTGATCCGACGCGTCTGACCTTCAATTCGACGCTGCTTTTAGCGTCGAAATCTTTGCGGTTCATCTTAACCGAGAAGGATACTCCGTTGTATGTCAACTTGGTCTCCGCACCGTCGTTCAAGCTATAGTAGAGCACATCATCCTTGTCGACACCATCACAGGTGACAGGTATCGTGACGACGCTGTCCTTGAAATCATCCTCGATGATGAACGAGTTGTCGGGTACGATGGTAAAGTCGAGATTCTTCTCGACTGAGATCTTAACCTCTTTCCCGGATTTATACAAAATATTAACGCAGACAGAATCTGTCACGACAATCGAGAGCGTCGTGTCATGCGTCAAGTCTGAGCAAGTGTATGTCAATGCGGTATGAGGGCTAACCGTAGGGCTTTTCACCCCGTTCACCTCCACATAATATTTGCTCTCGCTTCCTCCTATGTTCGGCATAATACCAAAATGGACTTCAGATCCGTAGCAGACGGTGTAGTTATCAACTTGTACCATCGGTTCGGTAAGCGGATTCATGGTCGTGACGGTCGTCGTGTCGACAACCGTATAGCATAATTCCGTGGCGTTGTATATGTCGCGTCTCCTTTCGACCTTGTACACCTTCCCCATTTCCGGGAAAGTGTAAATCATATCGTGCTCATTCTTCCCAGTTTGAATGGTTCCGTTCACCCACCATGAGTAATGGACGCTCTCGCCGTCTTTTAAATCGTTGTCCACTACCGCACCGTCCATTGTTATGGCATTGCCGGCGCATAGCACAGTTCCTCTTATGGTTCCGTTTTGGCCGATGCCGTCAGGAGTCTTTTTCTCCCTTATTAACGACGAATTCAGTGTTTTGTGCAGTTTCGTCCTACATCCCGTCTCCCTGTTCGTCACGACAACGTCGAATACATAATCGTTTTGGGAGGCTAACATGATTTTCGCCTCTGACCTTCCATCGACAGAAGGAAAAGTGTCCGTTCCTCGGATTATCTCGCAATCACATCCGTCCTTGACGGCCGCTATTGTTACCTCGTTGCCCACATACAAGCATTTGCTGTAGCTCGGTTCCAGCTCAATCTTATCGTATGCCTTCACCTGGATTCCGTTCTTGGAATATATCGTGTCGCCACAGAAATTGACGGCTGAATGAATCACGTAGTCCCTATCCGCAGGCATACGCCAATCGGATCCGTTTTTCACATCCGTTATTTTCTTGTAGTTGTTCCCGTCAAAATCGTAATAGCCATAAGCAAGCAGGCTTTTGCCGTCTCGCATCTGGTTTATCTGTTTTGTCAGATTCTCATTATTGATATTCATCGACAAAACAACGGTATCACCGTAACATTTAGGGTCGATAGCAATGGCGTCGTCTACCATCACATTCGGATTGGGGCTCGAATAAGTGGTAACTACAAGGGAGTCACTCTCGTCGACGTAAAGAGGCTTCCCGTCATCGGTCTTAGCCGTGACATATCGCTTCAGGTAAATCACATCACCCTCTTCAATCTTTCTTTCCCAATCGCCTGGGTAGTTCTGTTCCGTGAAATGTTTGTCTTCACCACCACCCATATTGGCATTCGCCATAGGATTCCAATTAAGCATGTCCTCACTATACATCCATTCGTAATCGAAATCCGCTGCTCCCGTCATCTCCGGTTTGCCGAAGCTTATCGCAGGGATCTTGGAACCCGGGCAAACATAGATGTTATGGTTTGCGAACTCATTACCCACAAGCTCGTTAAGCACCACAATCTTCACCTTAACGGCTTTGCTCAGACACTTATATCCGTTCTTCGCTTCTTTGTAGAAGTAAATGGTTTTATTCGCCGTGTTGTTTCTTTCCCTATAACCCGATAACGGCATTGGTGTCAATTCCGCTTCCTCGTCGTTAAGTCTATAATAGTAATTATACTTGCTTCTCACAGAATCAGAGATTACCAGCTTGAATTCCCTTCCTTTCATCGTACTCACAAGGAGATATTCCTTTTGCGAGACCAAATCCTCCTCCACCGTATAGCTCACATTTGGATTTTCAGATGCTATGTTTGTAGCGTCGAATTTTGGTAAATCATGCGCTTTCAGGGTCACCTCTTTGCTAATCGTATTTTTACAACCGTCATTCATGCTAACTTGATAATGGATGTCTTCGGTAATGCGGGGATAATCGCGGGCCATATACAACTCATTATTCACCGAATCGCTCTCACCATTTATGTTCCAATAGAATGCAAAATTCTCCAAATTATAATCCTTAGGATTTTCATCGTCCCCATACTTTGCCGTGAACACCACATCCGTAAGGTCTTCCTCCATGCACGCCTCCTTCCTGCTTATATCCACACTCAGCTTCCCGTCATCCAACGATTTGCTTAACTTGACCTCGTAATAGGTTTTGGTGCCAGCTTCCGCTGTCGCCGTGATTCCCATATTGCCGAAATTCTTCAAGGTGACATACTGCTCGAAATAGTAGGTCACGCCGGGTTCCAATACGCAGGTCGGGAGTTGGAGGCCTGGCGTGTTTCCGTCGGGTTCGTAATCAAGCATCTCTTTGGTTGAAGTGACTTTGTAATTACCATCCGCTATCGTTATCGGTTTATGGTAGCCATTCTTATTTGTCCAATATCTCCAACCGTACTCGATCCCGTACACAGACTCGTATTTCCCATATGCGCCTAAATCACATTTGTTCCCTTCCAAAGTGCATAAATCGATATTATCGAAAACTTCGCTTAACGTCATACCTACAGTCAAAGTACTTTTGGTCGGACATTTAATCTTTTTCGTGTCCGATTCGCTAAATCCCTTCAATTGCGGCTTGGGCAAAGTGAGGAACTTTATCGAAGGACTTTCACACCAACCAGCCCCAGTGACTGCTTTTAATTTCACATTGAATGTGTCACCGGCAGTCAAACCTCCTCCAGAACCTGCTCTTCCTCCTCCCAGAGTGACAAACTGACCTGGAGTTATGGTGGTTTCAATCGGACCTCCTATCACACTGTTTGAAAGTTCTTGAGTATATTTATTGATAATTTGACAAACCCTGCTATCCTTGCTTATCTTCACCTCGGTAGAGGTTGTGACAGGCGACTCCCGACCCTCGATTAACGCGTATAAATTCTTCGATGCGTCTATCAGAGGTGTCTCCCCATCAACAATATTCATGTTTCCAATCTCGCACCTGTATATGCGTATTCTCAAACATTGTCCTTCTGGTGTATGGGTGTAACAAATGAAGTCTCCGTCTTCAGTGTTTAATGAAGTGTAATAAACAAACCTGAAATAGATGTCTATATATCCGTTTCTGTTATAAAAATCGACATTGGATCGAATCCCCATTATATATTCCCATGTTTCTTTCGCCTTTAGTAAATAACTAAACTCTCTTATAGTAAAGTCAAGGTTGTATTTATTATCATTATTGCGAATTTCGTCATGTTCAAATTCAGTAGTGGTTACAAGATCTTTCGCGGTTGTATTAGTCCATCCGTTATCTTCATTTTTTGTAGCCAACTCCAAATTCGCATTGATCTTCATCACGTTAGGTTTAGTTGGTTTTAAAAAATTATTTTCGTGTTTACAATCATATCTGGCATGGAAAGATGGACTTGTTATGTATAACTCTTCCCCCAGAAACGCAGCCTCTGTATATATTTTAACGGCATCATTGTCACACACGCATTTTACTTTCTTCAAATCATCTGTTTTGGGCATGTAAAAATTGGATTCTCGACGTTGACCAGCGTTAAATTTCGTTTTCACACTCTCAATGCCGGGTACTTCAGTCCATACACCTGCATCCTTACGAATTCCTTCACTACCGAAATCCTGCCCGAATGTTTTAACGCAGCAAAAAAAGGTCAATAAAAAAATAATATATCTGTTCATTCTAGTTGTTGATTTTCAATTTATTCTATTTCGATTGTTTCACACTGCCACAATGACCACAAGCCCAGATTGTCCATGCATCGATAGTAGATTTTATGTTCTCCCTTGGTTTGAAAGACATGTTTCACCTCACTTAACTCTGTTGCTGTGATATAGGTGCCTCCGTATGCGGCTTTCCCTCCTTCCCAGATTGTTTCTTCTACATGTTTCTTTCCGTAATGTTTGTAGGCCTCGAAATGCGGAATGTCATGACTGTATTGCGTGACATTCCCGTCTATGCAATATTCATATTTTTTCACCTCACCGTCAGTGTCATAACTGTTTTTCAAGCTTAATGTCCATGCCATGGGTTGCCCTGTTATAGGTTTTGCCTCTAAAATGGGTACTGGTGTGTCTTCGGACCAGTAGTTCACTTTGACATATGCATCCCTTGATATTAGCCTAGAAGATAAATCGTATTGACCTGGTAATACGAGCCCAATATATAAGTTGACCTCCAGAACTTTTCTTGCTGTTCCGTCACTATTAAACCACGAAGTTACAGGGTTATCTTCATCAGATGGATACCAGTTTGCGGTTATCTTGATGTTATGTTCTTCTTTGTAATGACTATATTCTTCATCTTTTTCGAAATTTGTGTATGTGAGATAACTAGTCCAGCTGTGATTCAAAATTCCATCATCAAATTGAATATGTTTCACATCATTTACCACATTTATTTTAATCGGCAATTTCCTCCCATCAATGACAACGTATAATTTAAAGCTGTATTCACCGAATTTTATAGTTCTGTCGCCTATTTCTTTTATTTGCATGTTAATGTTCGCTTTAGTATTATTGGGTGAGGATGATAAGGTGTCTATCGTGCCATCTTCCCATTCCGCTATGATAAACAGGCGTTCCTCGATATCATCAAAAACGTCCTTTCTTGTGTCGCAGGAGACCATTGCGATGGCGCTACCCAGCACCATCATCATATTTATGATTGTTCTTTTCATCATGATCTTTCGTTATTTATGGAAGTTGAACCTTACTGCTAATGAAAAATTAGGCTTCAAATAATTCTCCGCCGAACTGAAAAGTGCGTATTGTTGCGCCTTCAGCACAATCGACCATCTTGTCGTCGGAATGAATTCCACGCCTGTGCCGGCTTGCGCACCGTATACGAAGCAGCTCTTGTCCAAATCGTATGTCACACTGTACCACTTGTCGTAACCGAATGCGGGTCCGATGCCCCAATGCCAATAGAACCATTTGCATGGGTTCAATAGGTTGTGTTCTATACCAGGTGATACGAGGATTACGTTCGTGAACTCTAACCTCGACTGCTCGAACTCATAGGTGTCTTTCCATTTCTCGTGGTCTATCTCGACCAATAACGACATTTTGTTGTTAAAACAATATGTGTAGGTCATACCGAAATCGTACAGATTCTTCGTTCCATGTCCCGCACGAAGACCGATTGATTGGCATCCCTTCACATGTGAGAGATGCCCCATCTCGAAACTGTTTATCTCCTCTCCAAAACAAGATAGACTGAAGCCCAAAAGGGCAAGATAAATAACTAACTTTTTCTTCATGATAATGAAATAAAAAACATATGAACACCAAATGTACTTAGCACCGAATGAGAGATTTAGAACTGATTAGACAAGGGCGGACAGATAATTGTTGCCGTTGCCGTTTGACCAGTCACTTCTTCCGATCATTCTATTTTATCCATGACTTTTGCCTTGATGATTGTATTGTTCGGAGCCGTGAATTTTGTGTGTCTGCCTCCGTTCTCCTCAAACATCTCGAAGAAAAGAACTTTCTTCTTGGGGATGGTGAACTTCTTGAAAAACAAGACGATATTAATCCCGCTTTTGCCGTGGATGATTTTGTCGTTATTGCTGTAAAAAGAGTAAATCGGAAAGAGCTCATCCTCTTGCAACGTACTCTTCTTGCCTGTTTTTTTGTCACGTATGTAGGCTTTCACGAAATCGATGGAATAGTCGATGTCGCTGCTATTACCCGCTTGAAGGAAGAAGGCGATGATGTCTTGGTCGGTGTAGACGCTTGAAAGCTTGAAAAGCATTTTGTTGTCGATTGTGCCGATGTTATTGATCGCTTCTCCTTTTGAAATAATCCATTTCGCCATTTTGTACATGCTATCGTCGTTCACGTTCACGTCTCGGAACCGTGCCGCATCGTCTCGAGCGAATGAGATGTTGGTTTGTGCGGGGTATTGGGCGTAGTCGACAATCATAGGGAAGATGCCTCCGTCGGCTGTGACTACTGTGATGGAAGTTTGGCAAAACTTTTGACCCTCTCCAATAATACTTTTCACTTTAACGATGTTGTCGATTCCTTCCGCTTTTTCGCTAATCACCTCTTCATGACCAATTGCAATGTCCTCCACTTTTGCGGGTAGGATGATGTGGGTGGTATTCAGATCGCTCACTTCAATACGTGTGGCGGAAATCATATCGGAAGAAGAGATACTGTCTTTCACGTTGGTCATGTCGACGGCGATGAATGTTGGATTAGAGTCGTAGCTGACGTTGAAGTTGTAATACTTTCCGTCGGTGGTCACGACACTCAGGTTTGTCTTGTCGAATAGTGCTCTGTTGGCTTTTATTTTCAGCACATTTTCCATCGATTTTTCGGCGGACAAATCAGCGCTTCCCATATCGGCATATTTGATTGATGTGGGGAATTTCAGAAAAAGGTACTTAGAGTCGTTCATGCCGATTTTTGTAGGGTTTATGCCCGACTGAGCATTGCATAAAAGACTGAAAGATAATAATATAACAAATAAGAAACTATGCGATTTCATTTGTCGTCGGAATATGTATTTTTTATAAAAGTCACACTTTTCTTGGTCGCCTCATTTGAAATGTTGTTGAATTCAAATGATTTTGCAAATTTAATTAATTTATGACATAGAACAATCTGATTATAAACTTGAAATGAATTAAAATCATGATGAATCGTCTATGAGATTATAACCATATGAATATTAATATGTGTTATAATGACGCAAATATAAAATTAAAAATAAAACAATCCAAATGAATTTTGAAATAAAAATCATAAGAGAAAAAATAAGTGTAACTATAAAGCCGCATTTGTTTGGGTGCGGCTTCTGTTAGAGTGTGATAGATGTGTTTGGTATACGTTCCCTCGAATGAACGAAGTGCGAATTCGTTAAATATTAGCTTGGAAAACGTTTATTCCCCCTCCTCATCCAAATGTCCGTTCCACAAATAGTGGTCTGTCTCTTTGCGGATGACGGCGGAGAGGAGGAGAACCGATATCAGATTCGGGATGGCCATAAGGGCGTTCATGATGTCGGAGATGTTCCAGACAAGCGACAACCCTAGACAACTACCTATGAATGAGACGACTATCCATACGATGCGATAGGGCTTGATCATCCGTTTCCCGCCTAAATATTCCACCGCTTTCTCCCCGCAGTAACACCATCCCAAGATGGTCGAGAAGGCGAACGTGACGATTCCAATCGTCAGAATAGGAGTGCCTACGTAGGGTATCTGCCCGAAGGCGAGCTGCGTCAGTATCCCCGTCGATTTGATGTCGATGGTGTCGTAGGCCAATATGCTCGACACAATCACCAAACCCGTCAGCGTGCAGATGACCACACTGTCCCAAAAGACACCGGAGGATAAGACCATGGCTTGACGGACGGGGTTCTTGCTCTTCGCCGCCGCCGCGATGATGGGCGCGGAACCCAATCCCGCCTCGTTAGAGAAGAGTCCGCGGGCGATTCCATAGCGCATCGTCGTCATGATCGCAACGCCTGCCGCACCTCCCACGCCTGCCTTCAGCGAAAAGGCGTCGCCGCAAATCCAACAGAGTGCTTCCCATAGGAAACTATGGTTCACAAAAAGGATGTAAACGCATCCTAAGATGTAGAATAGGGCCATGACGGGAACGAGGCATGAACAGATTTTCGTGATTTTCTTCACACCGCCGAATATGACTACGGTGACTAACCCCGCAATGATGAATCCTATGATCATGCGGCAGGTAGACGGATCGATGAAAGTGCAATATTGCGTGATGTTGTCGCTTATGGCTTTCGACTGCACCGCATTGCCGATTCCGAAGGCGGCGAGGCTTGTGAACACGCAGAAGAGTGTGGCTAATTTCTTCATCCCTAATCCTTTCTCCAAGGCGTACATCGGTCCGCCCAAGATTTCTCCGTTCGCCGTCTTCACACGGTATTTCATAGCCAATAGACCCTCGCCGTATTTGGTGGCGATGCCGAATAGACCCGTCAGAAAGCACCAGAACACCGCTCCCGGACCGCCTAACGAGACTGCGGTCGCCACGCCGATGATGTTCCCCGTGCCGATGGTGGCCGCCAACGAGGTCGCCAAGGCACCGAACTGACTCACGTCGCCCGCGCTTCCGTCATCTCTTTTGACGCTCAATTTTATGGCTGTCAAGATTTTCCTTTGGGGACATTTAAGTCTGATGGTCAGAAAGATGTGCGTGCCCAACAACAATGCGATCATGGGCCAACCCCACACGTAACCGGAAAGTGTATTTATGAAATTTGATATCGATTCCACTGATAATCTATTTTTTGCAAAGTTAAATAAATAATGGAATTGTCAAAAAAACAGATAGGCGGACGGATGGGAGGATTAATAAAAAGACCGCACCTGATCGGGTGCGGTGTATAAACGATATGTTATTGGTTATCAATAAAATAGTCTTTTCTTGTGATTGTCCTATATTTGCATTCGAATGTGTAGTCCTCGCAAATTTCGGATAAAAAGGAAGCCACACCCAAACGGATGCGGCTTATGATATTCTGTTTCTTATAACAGAATTCTTTTCTATCTGACTTTCGTTCAGATCCTCATTCCTTTTCGTAATATAGTCTGCCGTTTTGGATATATATGCCTTTTTGAGACTGCGGGATTTTTTGTCCCCATAGATTGTATTTGTCTGTTGACGGTGTTTTCACTTGTGAATCTTTGACAGATATGTCTATATTCTCGATGGCGGTCAAATCACTTTGCCAAACATATTGGTTATCGCCGATGTTTAGATATACGCCAGGAAATTTCGATTGTAAGCTATTTAATTTTTCAACCACATAGGCATATGCGGTTGAATAGTCTTTCCCATTTATTTCATTAACAAACTCCACTAGCTGGTCGTTGTTAAAATAGATTTCGTTGTAAGGAATCACGAAAAAGAGCCATTGTCCGCCCATCACGTCGACCAGTGAAAGACCTGCACTGTTTAAATAACAAAAAGAAGTTGATCCATTTACACCAATATTTTTGACGTCGTCGCTCAAGTCTACGTTGTAATAAGTAGGTGATGAAAAGGGGAACGAATTTGTCACATATCCACCCATGAAATTATCCAAGCATAATGCGTATATTTTGTACCCTACTGCATGTTCATCCTTTTTGTACTGTAATGATATGGCACCATGGGCGTCATTTACATATCTTGATTCCTCAGGTTGATATTTAAAGGAAGGAGAATATATACCAACGCATAATTCACAAATCGGTTTCTGGTATTTTGAGCCGTCGTAATAATCTTTTTTCCCTGGAATCGAAGCGAAAATCAATTCCATGTCATATTCTGTTGTGGAAATATTATCTGTTTTGTCAGAATGACTATACATATAAACTTTAGAAAGTCCCAATTCAGTCCATGTCCTTTTTTTATTACTCTCATTATCGCTGGATATCTTTGTGCCATCAGGTGCGTATACGCTAGACGGACCACCCTGGGATTCGCTATAATAATAGGTTTTCATAGATTTTCCACAAAATGCTTGATTCCCAGTCTGAGGTGTTCCATCTGATGAATAAAAGAAACTCCATGTATTCCCATTGTCTTTACTCTCTAGAAAAGCATACTCGTTGTAAGGTTTAATCCAAAAAGTGTCTATGGAAGTATTATTATAATTATCCCATTCCGCCGTTCTATCACTTGTCTGAATTTGGGAAATTTGGGAAACCGGATCATAATCGATTACATACCAATCTCTATAATAAGTTTTATCAGACTCAGAAGAACTTGTTCTCCCTATAAAATGCGAATAGGAATGAACTTTAAACGTGAATTTTGCTCCCTTCGCATACGGATTTTGTGCAAAAATCGACAATGGGAAGCAAAATACAGTAATCATTAATAGCAGTAAAACTTTTTTCATGATATTTCTTTTTTAGTCCATATGAGTTTGTTCGTGAACGGTAAAATTCTCATGCGACATTTACTTGTTCTAATTGTAAAGATAAAAAAAAATCTATAAGTTGGAGCCCCCCCCTCCATATTTTGTCAGTGGCAACCCACGGTTCTTTCATTTGGATTTCCAATAGTTCTTTTTATATACTCAACTTTGTCATATCTTGACATGACAATTTCGGATCTAAGGCTTCCCTTTCCCGTCAAACACTTTCTCTTAAGTTTTCGCAATACTGAATAAATATTGCTTCTGTAGAATTCCAGTCTCCAAAAATCTCTTGCGCTATGGTGCCTGGGTTTATATACAAAGCATCCTCCATCCACTCAGGTTTTAAAAATTTTGATGTGATGGATGTCTTGCCTCAACCATTAGGTCCGGCAATAACGATTAGGATTGGCTTGTGTATTTCTTCAGGCACATTATTGTGATTCTTTAATGGATCTCCGTAGCTCGTCAAAAAATTTTTTTCTTGCTTTTTCAGTACTTTCCTCCGCCTCCACAGCTACCTCATGAATAATCTGAGCCAACATCTCATCTGAAGGTTCTTCCATGCTTGTTGGTCTGTGTTTATTCAATAATCCTTCTGACATAATCGAGCCCTCCTTCCCCAGATAAATAAAATTTTTCAAGATAATTCCAAATGGCTGCAAAAAAAGCCGCACCCAAGCGGATGCGGCTTTCGTTCTATTTGTACTCATAACATCAGCATAGCTGAAGGAGAAATATGCAGCCTTTTACACAGGAAACCTGCAAGTCGCAGTGATGGTTCTGCTCTTCCTGTAACAAAGTCACTGATTCGGGAAGGACTAACACCCATCTCTGCTGCCAATTGTTTTTGCGTCAGGTGGTTTTCTTCTATTCCAAGCGAAATCAGTTCCGCCACAGTCGGTTTCTCTATCGGGAAGTGTTCACTCTCATATTCTATCACAATGTCGGACATGAGCGTCAATTCCACGTACTTAGCATCGCTCTTAGGCGTAGCATCGTCAACTTGTGGCAACAATTCCTCTATTTTTGACAAAGCCAATTCATATTGCTCCTTTGTGATTTCTTTCTTCATATCCTTTGCTTTTTAGATTTGTGAACAATCAATTTTATCGTATTCTTGATGGGTTCCAACGAATCTTATAAAGATATATCCCATTACAAATTTAATAACCACCACCAACCGATATTGATTCCCTTTTATGTTGAACACATAATGTTGGTTGCCAACATAATCCGTAGAAGGGAACTGCTCCTTGACATCTGAAAGGGTATGCCAATCGGCTTCTAATGCGATATGATACCACCTTTCCAATGCAATCTTCGCATCCTCTCTTCCTGGCTCTTGATAAAACTCTCTAAGCTTTCTGTGAGATACAATTTTCATTTACAATACAAAATTAGGCAGATAATTTGAAAAACAAAACTTCAGGCGCTATTTTAAGTGTGACCGCAAATAAAAGCCGCACCCAAACGGATGCGGCTTTCACTATCATGAATTCAAAAAGAATTACATTCCAAGACGTTGTTTCAAGATAGCCAAGCGGTCGCTCAACTCCTTTGGAAGGTGTCCGGCGAACTTAGCGTAGTGCTCTTCGATACGAGCAACCTCGTCCTTCCATTCATCAACGTTAACTGCCAATACTTGCTCCATAGTCTTCTCGTTCCAGCAAGAATCGAGACCCTCGATGTTGATAGCACCCTTAGCAGGAACTTTTCCGATTGGAGTGTCAA
>CALCUH010000119.1 GCA_937907165.1 uncultured Bacteroidales bacterium
GAAGAATACGAACTTGGGTTTGTCCGCGTCGCCGACCTCCGGCATCTTGTTGTAGATGCTGGTGAGCAGCCACATGAGGAAGGCTGAATATAGTCTTGGGTTATTGTATAATTTATCGGCTGCGAGTATGTTGATCATACCCTTTTTGATGCCGTTGATCTTTTCGATGCCGAAGAAATCGTCGATGTCGAACTCAGGCAGCCCGAAGAAGAGGTCGCCGCCCTGCTCTTGGAGCGCCAACACGTTTCGTTGGATGGCGCCGATGGATACGGATGATATGTTCCCGTATTCGGTTTGGAAATCCTTCGCGTTTTGTCCCACGTAGTTAAGCAGCGCGCGTAGGTCCTTCAGGTCATCGAGCGGCATGTTCTTGTCTTCCGCTATCTTGAATACGGCCGTGAGCACGCCCTCTTGTGTCTCGCTGAGCGACATGATTCTTGAGAACAACATCACGCCGAACTCTTTCACCGTCACGCGCATGGGGTGTCCTTGCGCACCGTAAACGTCGAAGAATTGGACAGGGTAGGGTTGGAAATCGAATTGGACACCGAACTCATTTTGTCTCTTCTCTATGAATTTAGTAAGCGTTCCCGCTTTGTAGACACCGGAAAGGTCTCCTTTCATGTCGGCCATGAAGCACGGCACGCCTAAATCACTGAATGATTCCGCCAAAACTTGGAGGGATACTGTCTTTCCTGTACCGGTCGCACCTGCGATGAGACCATGACGGTTTGCCATCTTAGGCTCGATGAAGAGCGGATGGTCTGAATGTGCCACATATAAGCGGTTCTCGTTGTCTAGCATAGTTCTTTCCTCTAATTTTTTAATTGTTATGCAAATATAAAAATTATAATTAAGAGTTAAGAGGGAAGAATTAAGAAATAGAGGGGAGTGCGCTCCAGTGAATGGTGTGAAGAGCTGTTGAGACGTGGCATACGCTGCGTCTCTACCGTAAACGATAGGGTATGTGTCAGGATGGGTTTGGGGGGCTGTTTGTGTGAATCGGTAATTTGTTAAAATAGACGCGGCACGCCACGTCTCTACAGCGAAATTATGCTAATTTCGCTTGTCCCATTGTGTCCTTTTTTGGTCACCCTGATTTGGGTTGGAATGCGTTCTTTCAGGAAATCGACGTGTGAGATGATGCCTACCTTCTTGCCGCCCATATCATGCAATTTCTCCAACATACCCATGACGGCGTCTAGATATTCGGGGCTTAATGTGCCGAATCCTTCGTCGATGAAGATGATGTCTGAGGTGAGTCCGCAACCGTTGAGCGAGGAGAGACCTAGGGCGAGCGCTAGGGAGACGATGAAGCTCTCACCGCCCGAAAGCGTGTTGCAAGGTCGTAGTGTGCCGCCGATGTAGAAGTCCTGCACTAAGATGCCTAAACTGTTGTTGGCGCAACTCAGTTCGTAACGGTCGTTCAACTTTTTTAGGTAGCCGTTCGCGTTGTGGAGTAACTGGCGCAGCACGTAGCTCTGGGCGATCATGCGGAATTTCTTGCCGTCGGCACTTCCGAGATGCTGGTTGAGCCTGTCCCACTTGGAGAGTTCTATACGGATGGCGGCGATTTCTTGGAGGATATTCTCCGATTTCTTTCGGTTCTCTTTGTCGGACTTTAGTTTGAACTCGATCTCCGCATCCCGCTTGCTTATGCGTTCTGTCTCTTCGTCGATTCTCTTTAAATCTTCCGTTAAGCTTTCTATGGTGCAATTTTCGTCGATTCCATCGGGACGTTTTCCCGCATGCTCCGCGCTTCTCTTCAGATTGTTCGCATGGGCACCTTCCGCTTTGTCTTTCCCCGATTCGGTCTCGTTGACCAGCTCCACCATTCGATTAAGATCCTCTTTGCTGATTGCCTGCAAGCGCTCAATCTCACTTTCCGTATAGTTGTTTTCCTTGATGAAATCGTTGATTTTGTTTTGTAGGCGGACCATCTCTTTCTTGTTGTTCTCTTTGTTTGAGGCCAACACCGCGCAGGCGGTCTTCAAATCGGTCGTTTGGCTTTCGAGGTGTTCTATCTTACGAGGCATCTCTTGGGTGCTCCAGCTTGGGAAGAGCTGAGCGATTTCCTCCAGATTCTTTTCGATGGACAACCGTCCCCGTTCTATCTCCTCCAACTCTTTGGTCAATTGCTCCTCTGCCGTTTTTGTCTCTTTATATTTCTTCGTGGACTCTTTCAGTTGGCTGATAAATAACTGAATATTATCATCCCAGCCAGTAATGGTGATTTGTTGGTTCGCCTCCTCCTTCTTCTTTTGCGCTTCCGCTGTGAGTTTCGTTGCCCATTCGAATCCCTTGTTTATCTCAGATTGGCAGTTGGTGATTTCCACTTGTAGTTTGCCTAACTCTTCGTTCGCTTTGTTGAGCTCGCCCGAAATCTTCTCCTTCTCCTTCCTTTGGGTGTTTAATTGGTTCTGAAGATTGTTCGCCTCCCGTTGGTCCGTCTCGTATTTTTTCTTCTTTTCATCGATGGAAACGGATAAATTCTCTTTGGTATGGTCGATGGATAGGGGAGCGCAGATCTCCTGCAGATTTTTCCTCAAAGAGGTGATGGCTTTCTCCAACGTCTCTTTCCGTTGTGAGACCTCTTTGATTTGTTGCAGATTGTTTTTCTCCGTCGCTTCGCTATTCTTCCATTGCTCTAATGCTTTCTTCCCCGCCTCTTTGATTCTTTGAAGCTCCTCTTCGAAAGGTTGGATGGCACGCTCGAACTCTTCGTCTTTTACGATGGAATCGATTATTTTTCCGCAAATCGGACATTGGTCGCCTGCTTTGAGCGAGTGGCGGATATCCTTCACCGTGTCGCTGACCGCCTTACGCAGGTTGTTCAAACTCTTTGTCTGCTCTTCTTCCTTTTGTGCCCACTCTTTGTAAGTTTTCTCCTCTTCGGGCAGTTTGGCAAGAATTTCCGCTTCCAGTTTCTTCATCGCTTCCTCTTTTTGGTTGCTCTCTTCCCAATCTTTTCGTTCTTTGCCCAATTGGATCGAGAGCTTCGCCGCCTCCCCTAGTTGGGAGATCGTTTCGTTGAGCTGGTTGATGTCGAAGCGGCTGATCGCCTTCTCCATCTCTTTTATCTCTTCGGATTTGGCTTTTTCGTCCTCTTCCGACAATCTCTTCTTTTTTTCGATTTCATCGGCTTTTTTCATCAGTTCGGGTAGAACTTTCTTTTGCGCTTTCTCCGCTTTCGCTTGGCTTGCTTTCGCCTGTTCGGTGTCGCGCAGATAACCTTCCAGATGAGCGGTGATGACTTCCGCCGAATCGTACATCTTTTCGTTCGTTTTTTGCTTCCCGATCTCCTCTTGGATTTTTTGCAGGCGTTCTCTCTTTTCGCTCTCGTCGTCCTTCATCCAGAGCCATCCGCCGTGCATCATTTGGAACGTACTCTTTTTCTCTTCCTCTTCTTCGGAGAGTCTCTTGCCTATCGTCTTTTGCGATAGGAGGTTGGTGAGGTCCGCCCGTACGTCAACGGTCTCGTTCCATTTTTTGATGCTCTCTTTCTCCTGCTTGAATTCGTCGCTCTCCATTCGTCTCTTCCAAGCCTCCATCTCCTGTTGGCATTTGAGAATGTCATCGTTTATTTTCTTCTCCTCCTCCAACCATGATTTCTTCGATTCCACCGTTGATTTTTGCGTTGAAATCTGCTTTTTTTGTTGGACGAATTGATTCTTCTCTTCGTTTAATTCGGCGATTTGCTCCTCCGTGAGTATTTCGATATTGCCGAGCTCCGCCTCTTTCAGTTCAAGCTTCCCTTTGATCTTTTTTTGACGTTCGAATATTCCGATGCCAATTTGGGAGTATATCTCTGTGCCTGTCAATTTCTCCAAGATGTCCGACTTGTCTTTTTCGTCGCTGGCGAGAAATTTGGTGAATTCACCTTGCGCCAGTAGGGAAGTCTTGCAGAATTGTTCATATTTCATTCCGATACATCGCTCGATTTCATCGGAAATTTCGCCCTTTTTTGTCCAAACGATCTTGGTTTTCACCTGCTCAAGTTCGCGGCTTTCATCCAATGTTTTCGCCCCACTCCTTTTGGTACGCACTTTCCATTTCGCGATATATTGCATATCGTCGTTCCCGACGAAGTGGAGTTCCGCTAAGGCGTCGGTTGCTCCCCTGCGTAACATCTGCATGGCGTCTTTGAAATTGATTTCTTTCCCGTCGGTGTCCTTACTCGCAACTTTGGGGCTGTTCTCGATTCGCGGTGCTTTGGCGTAGAGCGCCAGACAGATGGCGTCGAGGAGAGTACTTTTGCCCGAACCCGTCTCCCCGCAGATAAGGAAGATGGAGTCGCTGAGAATTGGGTTTTGTTCGAAATCTATCTCCGCTTTCTCGATGGAAGCGATGTTTTCTATGATTAGTTTCTGAAATTTCATCTTCTTACCTCCTCTCCTCTTGTTTTATTTCGTCGGTGATTTCCTGAATCATCTTTATCGTCTCCTCATCCAAATCCTCCCCTAAGGTCTCTTTGAAGTAGAGGTTTGCCAAATCCACGGGAGCCATCCTCTTCACCTCTTCGGTGTCGAGTATTCTTTGCTCCTTCTCCCTTTTCACCTCCTCTTTGGAAATCTTGATTTTGCAGAATCTGCAGCTTCTCCCTTTCAATGCGTTTTGGATTTGCGCCTCGGCGTCGGCAGGAACGAAGTCTTTCACCCTCACGTTGAGGCAGACGTACGATTTGTCCGGAATCTCGCTCGTAGCCAACTCTTTCAGCGCCTCTTCAAACGGCTTAGGTTCCGATGGAATCGTTAAAAATTGATATTCGTTCTTTATCTCCACCTCTTTGGCGCTGATTTCCTCTCCGTGGTGTCCCATCTCCACGATGGTGACGGAGTGCGGGTACATCTCGTCGAAATTGATTTGGATGGGGCTTCCGCTATATCTTGCGTTCTTACGTCCCCTGATGAATTGAGGATGATGGATGTGGCCTAATGCCAAATAATCATAGTAGTCGCCCATCTTATCGATTTCAACATAATCCATACCGCCTATGGAATTTTCGTCGTGTCCTTGGATGTCCGCTCCGGAAACCGCTAAATGTCCCATTAGAACAACAGGCGCATTCTCTTTGTTTTGTTTTCTGACAATCTCTTGCGCCTCCTTGAAGAGTTCGTAGTTACTTTCACGGATATAGGGTATCGCGATGAAGTAAGCGGTTGTATTCCCTTCCCCGTCTTTCAAGGGAATGATATGTTTCTTTTCGATGGAATCGTAGTTTTCGTGATTCTCCGCATTCCCTATGACCTTCACGTTAGCCAGTTTCCAGAGTTCTTCGGCAGACTCCAGCCGTGTGTAGCTGTCATGGTTTCCAGCGGTCACGATAATCTTCATGTTAGGATTCGCCTCGTGGATTTCCACGATGCTGTCCGTATAGACCTTTTGGGCGGCGGCGGAAGGCATCGCCGTATGGAAGACGTCACCGCTAACGATAAGAGCGTCAGGCTTTTCTTGCGAGATGATCGCTCGCAATTGTTGGAAGAAAAAAAGGTGTTCTTCTTCCCGACTATATCGGAAAAAGTCCTGTCCGATATGCCAATCCGAAGTGTGTATGAATTTCATTGGCTATTGACCCAGTAATTTTTTCTTTAGTGTCTTGAATTTCTTCTTCCGTTCTCTTTTCCTGCGGTCTTCCCTCTTGTAGTAAAGGAAATCGGTCACGCAGCGATCCACGTCACCCTTGCGGGCTTGCGCGTAGTAGGTGGCGAACATTTTGAAGAATTCGTCATTTCCTCTCATCCTTCCGAAGTTCTCGCAGCCCATCTCGATAGAGACAGGTCTGAATTGCATTCTATTGATGTCGATGAGGGAGAAGCGGTAACGGGAAACCCCGTTTTCATCGTATTTTTCGTATAGTATGTTTCCCGGTGAGTAGTCGCAGTGGAGGATGCCCGCCTCATGAAGTTGGGCGGTGTATTCCGCGAACGCTTTGATCAGTTCCTCTTTCCCCTCGTTGCTTTTGTCGTCGTCATTAATGAGCCTCATATTGCCTTGCATCGGGGTGTGGAGGCTGATGAAGAAGGAACGGTTCAGAAGTCCGAATTTCTTCATCTCTATGTAAGCGATGGGGGTGGGGGTGAGGAATCCTCTCTCCATCAGTTCCAACGCATATTCGTAGGCTCGTCTCGCCTTCGACTTACGGAAGAAGGTATAGACGATTTTATTGATTAGAATAGGAATTTTATATGATTTCACGTTGAGGGTGGTGCCGTCCACGTCAAACGACTTGATTACGTTGCGTGACTGGTAAACCAACGAACCTTCCTTGTCGAAGATGTTCGGAATGTTCTCGACGAAATCCTTGTATTGCTCGAATTCCTTATTGAGGATTATTTTCATTTCTTGCCTCCCGAATATTTCATATAGACGTATTTAGCGTCCATTTGGCTGATTTTGAAGCCGTAATAACCATCCAAGATACCCAATTTAAGGATATAGCTTGAAAAAAATCTGTAGATAGTCTTTAGTATGATGGTGAATTGGTTGTAGCGTTTGCCGCTCTCTTTCACCTCTTGCGCTCCTAATTTTCCGTAATTGGCGATTTTCTCCTCGTGTTGTTCCACGCTATCGTAGGTGAAATGAAGCAAATCGCCTTTCAACTTCTCGATTTGTTTGAGCTTTTTCCCGTCCACCACCTCATGTACGAGGTTGTTGGACCAGTTGGTCTGCGTTCTGTTGAAGAGGCGCGTTTTGTTTTCGTACCCCCATCTGTAGAAACGGATCAGCTTTTGGCAGTAATAGTTCCTTCTTGTGAGCGAGTAGCCGATGGTCGGGTCGGAGAGGTTCTCCTTGAGCGCCTTGATGGATGATGCGAGTTCGTCGGACAACACTTCGTCGGCGTCCAAACTGAGAATCCAATCATATTGCGCGACGCTCACTGCGAATTGTTTTTGGGTGCCGTAACCAGCGAATTCGTGTTGGATGAAGCGGGCACCGAGCCTCTCGCAGATCTCTTGCGTCTTATCCGTTGAAAATGAGTCCACTACCACGATTTCATCCGCAACGGAGCGCATTGAGTTGATGCAACGCTCAATGTTCTTCTCTTCGTCTTTCGTGATGATCACTGCGGAAATGTTCGTCATTTCTTGGATTTTAGATGTTTGTTCTTTTATAAATAGCCCACGAATTTACTATATTTTTCCGACAATATTAGCCGAATTGAGAATTAAGAGTTAAGAATTAAGAATTATTTGTCCGAGAGGTGGCTTTTTGCTCTTTGAGGTATGTGTTTTCTGGATGAAAATTGGCAACAAAAAAGTGTGACCCGTTTCACAACGAGTCACACTTCACGTGGTTTTTCTTAAAGTTATTTAAATATCTATCAGTGACACAAATGTAGTGCTTTATTTTGAATGGGCAAAATTTACTTTGGAAATAATTAGGCGGTCTGTGATTTAGTAATATATGTTAATTTAACCGATTCTTCTTGCCATATTCGTCGTTTTGTGTTGAAGTGTGTTACCCTTGTCGCAAATAGATTTAATGGGCAATATTTGAGACAATGTTAGGGAGAGCGTGAATGTGTGAAGGCGTTATGCCACAAAAAAAATTCCACTCATCTCACGATGAATGGAACTCTACTATTAACTTTTAAAATCTTATGTATATGATGTGTATATGATTGAATATTGAAGTCTATTTTGTTTTTGAATTCTTTTTCAATGTTTGTTTGTTTCCTTATGACGATGCAAATGTAGAACAATTCCACGGAACCTCCAAATAATTGTGTGGAAAAATTCCACTAATTATTTATTTATGCCTTAATATAAGTAATAGTGGTGATTATTAACGGAAATCAATTCGTATTCCACAGTCATAAAAAAACGGACGAGGGAAGCCCCCGTCCGCCTTGGTTTTGTTGCGCTGAATTATATTATTTCACCGTGATTTTCTTTCCTGCCACGCTATAAATGCGTGGGCTATTAACTTTGAAGTGGTTCGTGCCAACTTTGTAGATTACGGTTTTCGTGTATTTCCCGCTCATAACGTCTATGATTTGGATTGTACCTTTGCGAGTCGCTTCTATGACGATTTCACCCGTTCCTCCGTATATGGCTGTAATTCCCGGATATGCTGGGAATGGTACTTGTATTACTTCTTCCAGAGTGTTTTCGTTGACGTAAACACTTCTACCTCCACCTACTGCTTTTACAAGGTAAACTTTGTACAAATGCTCATTTTCCCCATTCAAACAGAGTACTGGGTAAGGATCTCTGTCGATTCGTTGTCCCCATATCATTGTTTCTCTGTTGTCTTGAAGCTTGTAGCAGGCTTCTCCGTTTTTCAACGAAGCATTATTCTCTCCGAAACAGTGATAAACGTTACTGTCATCGCCGACATAGCCGCATACGCCGTCTGTCTCCTCGGAATCCGTTGGAATTTCGCCGATATTGTAGCAGTATTTAACCTCTGCCTTTTGGTCTATAGCGCCTACGATTCCTCCTATCCTTTCCGCTTTTTTTCTATTGACGATTAAGTTGCCCCAATTGTAGCAATCGATGACTCTTGCCGTGTCGGCTAGAAAACGGTTCCCGAATGCGTAACCGCAAATTCCGCCGACTTGATTGTCTCCCTGAATAGCGCCTGTGTTTGAACAGTATTGTATGAAGGCGTCCCCGTTTAGGTAACCGCAGATTCCGCCTGCGTTGGATATGCTGTCCATGTGAACTGTTCCGCTGTTTTGACATTTTAGGATACCTTTGAACTCGCTCATTCCGCAAATTCCGCCGACATTTTCATATCCGTTTATCTCTCCAGAGTTGTCGCAATCGCTGATGCCCAATCCGGCGACTTGGGGTTTGTTATTTCTATGGATAGGATGGAACCCTTCTTGGTGTCCGCAGATCCCTCCCACATTTCTGAATCCTCTCACATTCCCTTTGTTGGTATTGTTGTAACAGCTTGCCTCTTGACCGTTTTTCTCAATCTTATTGTATCCGATGATTCCGCCTACCTTCTCGTAACCGTATACTTCTCCGAGGTTCACGCAATCGTACACTTTACCGCCGTTCCCCAATGAATCTCTGCTGTTGACACCACAAATTCCTGCGACGTTGCTTTTTTCATAAAGTTCGTATTCCCTTTCAATCTTGTTTAAATTCGGCTCATAATTGTACTCATAGTACAAACGCCAATACTCGTACAATTCATCATGTAAATAATCTATTTGACCATAATTTGTGCAACGATATATGCATCCCCCTATGTTCGAATCGCAAATCCCACTTCCAGTGACAACGCCATGGTTTTCGCAGTCTGAAATCGTGCCTTCGTTGTATCCGCAAATGCCACCTTTTATCACATGTCCCTTATTTATGCAGCCACTGATGACAGGTGCTTGCGAGTGTCCATTGACGGATTCTCCGCAGATGCCTCCTCCATATAAGGTTACGGCAGATATATCATTGTCGTTTTGACACGATGTGATTTCTCCACTGTTGTTGCATCCGCAGATGCCGCCGATGCTGCCAATTTTGTATTCCGTTAAATCACTGTGCATTGCGATGTTACCTATCCTAACGTTCGTTTGGCAGTTTCTGACCACTCCTTTGTCATTATACCCGACAATGCCACCCGCATAAATTCCTTGCACATGACAATGAGCATCCATACACAGTGTGTTGTACTGGCTCTCTTTATAGTAGTCCATTGTGCAATTCGAAATCAAACCTTTGTTGTATGCGCAAATTCCGCCACTGACATTCCCTTTGATTCTTCCTTTGTTATTAATGCACAGATTAACGTTCGTGATCACTCCCTCTGAGATGCCGAAAAAACCGTTGTGTATCCCCATGATTTTCTCCATGGTCGTGTCGTCTGGACAATTTGACTCCAATTCAGAAAACACAAAATCTTCTACTTTAATTTCGAAGCCTTGTCCGTCGAAATTTCCTGTGAAGTGCTGGTTTACGTTTCCGATAGGCTCCCATTTCCCTGTCACTTCTATGTCTGCCGTCACCTTTCCGCAGATGCCGTTCCGACCAACGTTTACCATATCCCTGAATCTGATTAGATCATCGGACGTGCTGATTGTGTATGGATTGCTTGTGGTTCCGCTACCGCCCCATGCGAAAGCTTCCCCGTTGAAACTTAGCGCCGCTACTCCCAATATTGCGGCGACTCTCCATTTTGAACTAATTCTCGTTCCTGAGAATTCCTCCCTTAATGTTTTGATAAATTTCATCTCCTTGATTTTTAATAATTTAATTTAAATTATAGCACAACAAAATTTCAATGATAAATATAGATAATTTTTTAATGATAATAGATTGTTTTATAAAAGATAATGAATGTGAAATTTTTGTTATGAATATTTGATGAAAATTGCTGATAGATTGCAGTCTGTGGAGATGTATTGATTTTTGTTCATAGGTTATGCGCCTTATGCCGATACGCCCTACTTCTTAATTCTTACCTCTTAGTTCCCCTTTGCTTCAGGTAGAAATGCGCTAATCCTTTTAGGTGTTTCCAAGTAGTTTGGGAAAGAAGTTTTTTCTGGGATAATCTATTGTAATGGTGGATGATTTTCACTTGTGGCAGCACGACGATGTGCTTGCCTTTTTCCGTGATGCGTTGGCAGAAGTCCGCATCCTCCGGCCCGTAAAAGATTTTTTCGTCCAAATAGCCGATTTCATCGATGATTTCCCTTCTGAACATCTGGCAGGCGCCGATGGTGTATTCCACGGAAAAAGGCGTTTCCATCGATAAATCCTTGTGGTAAAACTGCTCTTCGTTTTGGATGCTTATCCAATCCGAAATCTTCTTCGGGAAGTGTTTCTTCCTTTGTGGGGCGGCGAGCCAGTTGAGCACTTTATACTTGGGCCAAGGCAGTTTTCTGCAACTCTCTTGCACATTGCCTTCCGCATCGGTCAGCTTGCAGGCGCAGAGTCCGCATTCCTTATGTCCGACGATATAATCGGTCATCGCTTCCGTCGCCTCGCGGTTCACGATAGTATCGACGTCTAAAATCCAAACCACTTCGTTCGACGCTTGTTTTAAGGCGATGTTGCGTGCTGCTGCGACGCCTCTGTTCTCCTTGAGTTGGGTGATTTTCACGGTTTCGCCGAACTCTTCCAGCAAACGGATGGTAGCGTCCGTGGAGCCGTTGTCCACGACGATGATTTCCGTAGGTATCTCCTCCGTCGATTCCATGATGGAACGGAGACAGGGCTTGACGTCCTTCTCCGCATTCCATGTGATGACGATGACGGAAAGCGAGCGTTCCATTTATTTGTGGAATAGTTTCCTCCTCATGGCGGTTAGCGCTATGCGGAAGTCGGTCCAAGAACCGAATTTTTTGATGTGGTTGAATATGAAGGATGGACGGAGGAAGAACTGTACGTTGTTCCAGAAGAGCATCTTTTCCATCTCCTCGCTCGATAGGTTAGGGTAGCTGATGATGGAGTTGTGCTGCACGTCGGTCGGCTGATACTCTCCGCCTTTGATCCAGTTGTTCTTTTTCGCCAGCTCGTAGAACTCCGTTCCGGGGAAAGGCGCCACAATGTTGAACATCACCTGTGAAACCTTCAACTCTTTCGCTTTCTTGAGCGTCTCCTTGATGGTCTGCTTAGTTTCGAGCGGACTGGTTCCGATGAGGATATTCAGTTTTACCGGCACGTTATATTTCTTTAAAATGGCGATTCCATCGAAGATTTGTTTCGATGTGATGCCTTTGTGTATGTATGTCAGGATATCGTCGTTGAAGCTCTCCACACCGAGGTCGACATACTGGCAATTGGCGTCCGAAAGGATTTGCGCGACCTCCTCGTTGATGGCGTCCGCCCTTGCTTGACATCCCCAAATGATATTGTGTTTTTTCAGACACTCGCAGATGGAGCGTAACCTTTGTGAGGTGACGATGAAGTTATCGTCGATGAAGCATATCGCCTTGTAGCCTTTGGCGGCGAGCATCTCAATCTCCTCGATGACATTTTCCACCGAGCGGAATGATACGAAAGGTTTCTTGCCCGTCACCCGTTTGTTCTCAATCTCCCTAGCGAACGTCAGAGAACTCGGCACGCAGTAGATGCAGTGGAATGGACAGTTTCGGCTGGTTAGCAGTGTCGTGTAGGGATGAACCTTCAGTTTCGGATTGGTATAGGTATATTGCTCGATGAAATGGCGGGCGGGAAAAGGAAGTTCGTCCAAATCCTTCAGCAATTCACGGGAAGGATTGTGCTTTATCTTTCCGTCTACGAGCATGGTGATGCCCTTCACTTCGGAAAGGTCCCCCTTCTCTTCTATGGTCTTGATTGTTTCGGAGACTGTCAGTTCCGGCTCTCCGCGTACCACGATGATGTGGTCGTCGGCAAGTAGTTCTTGTGTGTAGTAGGTGACGCCCGGACCCATAAGCAGAATCCACGCCTCTTTTTTTGATTCCCTGATAATGCGGATCGTCTCTTTGTCCGTCTTCAGGGATAGGTTCACGCTCCACAAAGCGTAACACTCGCTATTGTCGTCTTGAATGAAATCCCGTAGATCCGGCTCTTTTCTGCCGCTAAGTACAAAATCCTCGTAACGGACGTCATGCTTGTCCCGCTCTAAGACGCCTGCCACGATAAGCTCGTAGATGTTCGGCATCGGATAAACTATTCGGGTGCAGCCCGCTGTCCGTTCGGCGGGAAGTTCTCCGTCCAAGGAAGGTGGAACGATGAAAGTGATGACCATTAACAATTAGTTTTAAATCGGGCAGGATCTCGGCGAACCTTCCCGATGATTCGTATACCCGAAAGGGATAACGTGGAATTTATCGCTTTTATTGTTTGGTTCCGCCTTATTCTTGAGCCAAAAGCTCCATCGCCTTTACTCTGTCCTCGCTGATTGCCTCGCGCAAGTCATCTTCCGAACAGAATTTGTTCTGCGCTCTAAGCTTGTGCAAGAAGAACATGTTGATTTTCTCTCCGTAGATATCTTCGTCGAAATCGAAGATGTTCACTTCGATGGAGATTTCTCCGCCTCCGAATGTCGGCCGTGTGCCGATGCAAGCGACACCGTTGTGCATTTTCCCTTTCACCTCCACCTTGACGGCGAATACGCCGAAGCAAGGAATGCATTTGTTTTCGATGTCCGGTTCGATGTTGGCGGTTGGGAATCCTAGCCTGCGACCATTCTGCTTGCCGCGGATGACGGTTCCCGAGATGTTGTAAGTGTATCCTAAATATCTGTTAGCCAATTCAATGTCACCTACACCCAATAAGTTGCGGATGAAGGATGAGCTGATTGTGAATTCGTTTTCCTCGTAAGGCTCGGCGCGGGTGACCATCATATCCAGTTCCTTGCCGTAAGCGCAATAATCGTCGAAGCCCTCCTCCCTGTTCTTGCCGAAACGGTGGTCGTAGCCGATGAGAAGATGTTTGACGTTGAGACGGTTTTTCAGCACCTTCTCCATGAAGTCGTGGGCGCTCAGGTTGGAAACCTCCGTCGTGAACTCCATCTGGATGCAATAGTCGACCGGCAATTTCTTTAGCAACTCGATCTTCTCCTCGTGGGTGTTCAGAAGTCTCGGCTGATAAGCTTCGTGCAAGATGATTCTCGGATGTGGCCAGAAAGTCAGAATCGCAGACTTCAGTCCTTCTTTTTTCGCTACTTCGGCTAATTGTTTCGCTAAAAACAGGTGCCCGTGGTGGACGCCGTCAAAGAACCCGATTGTGAGCGCAAGTTCTTCCTTACTTGCCATTTCAGTTTCGTCTATAAATTCCATCTTCTTCTTTTTTTAAACGAATATTTTGTACTTTACAGACAAAATGCTAATTTTGCCTTCGTTTTGCAAAGGTAACGAATTTTGTTAATAATTGCAAACGGGGCCCATAGCTCAGTTGGTTAGTAGCACCTGACTCATAATCAGGGGGTCACAGGTTCAAGCCCTGTTGGGCCCACAGGAAGGGGAGACAAAAATTGTTTCTCCTTATTTTTTTATATATAACTTATTGATACATTGGTGTTTTGGGTGTTTTAAAGGTGGGGCTTTCACAAAAAGGAATCACGATTTTAACATTCCCGAGGTGGGTGAATTCTCTCCAAGAAATCCATTTCACCTTTTTTTAAAGAGGTAATTTTTAGATTATTGTCATTAAATTTAGTTTTATAATATAAACATGAATAAAGAAGAGAGAATAGAGCGTGCTCGTGAGCTTTTTAAAAGCGGTTTTAATTGCTCGCAAGCAGTTGTTTGCGCATTCGCGGACCTTTATGGATTGACGGAGGAACAGGCTTTGAAAGTATCCGCCTCTTTTGGCGGCGGAATCGGTCGTATGCGCGAGACATGCGGTGCGGCTTGTGGCATTTTCCTTCTTGCTGGTCTCAAATATGGTTCCACCGATCCGAAGGACGCAGCGGCCAAGGGCGAAAATTACCGCATCGTTCAGGAATTGGCTGAGGAGTTTAAGCAGGCGAACGGTTTTTTGAAGTGCCGCGACCTATTGGGTTTGGACAAGGATTTGAAAGAGTCTCCACAACCTGCGGAACGCAACGCCGCATATTATGCGAAGCGTCCTTGCGTCGAAATCGTGGCGGCTGCCGCTAAGATTTGGGCGGATAAACATCTCTAAAAAGCCATTTCCGTTTTTAACATATCGGCTATCATTTAATAAGGTGTTCTTTTCAGGAACGCCTTTTTTGTTCTTAAAAAATATGTTAAAAAATATAAAAACTGCCAAAACTTTTTTCGTTTCAAAAGTTTTCTCGCTACCTTTGCGGAGTAAAAATGGAATGTTGTGGGGACAACTCCATTCCTGACGACTGTTTTTTAGTATTAATTATGAGCGCGGAAAGCAAGGAAAAAATAGTAAGAGGGGCTTTGGAAATGTTCATGGCTCAGGGAATTAAATCGGTGACGATGGATAAGATCGCCGGTTCATTGTCTGTGTCTAAACGTACCATATATGAGCATTTCGCCGATAAGGAGGCGTTGGTGGCCGAATGCCTTTCTTGCTTTAAGTCCGATATGGACGAAAAAAGGAGCGAGTTGAAGAATACGACGGCAAACACGTTCTCCTATCTTTTGGAGATGTTCAAGTATAGTGTTTCCGTTCTAAGGAAAGTCAATGTGAATTTTTTCACGGATTCCGAGGCGATGTTTCCTGATATCATCAAAAACGTGAAACTGAATAAAAAAGCGCAAATCGACCATTTTAAGAATCTCATTATAGATGCGCAGCGTGACGGACATATCATCAAGTCTTTTTCCCCTGATGTCTTGGCTGAACTTTATTACGAGATGTTGGGTTCAATGCGTTCGACGGACTCTTATGATTACGCCCGCACTCCTTCCTCTGAGATTCTGAGGATTTTGTGCAATGTTTATTTTCGGGGCGTAGCGACGGAGAAGGGCTTGCTGCTAATCGACGATCTTCTCGGAAGCGACGCCATGCGTGACTGATTGAATATAAATTAATGTAACATAAATATGATGAAAACTGTAATTGGAAAGGCAGAATGTTTGTTGGCGCTTTCGTTGACGTTAGGCGCTCCTGCATTCGCTCAGACCGCTGATTCAGTAGCGGTCGCACAGGAGAACTCGAAATTGGAGTTGTCTTTGGATGAGGCGAAAAGGTATGCTTTGGATCACAACCGTACGATTAAGAACGCTTCGTATGACGTGCAAAAGGCGGAGGCAGCTCGTTGGAAGTCCATTGCTAGTATGTTGCCGCAGGTAAGCGGAAGCGTCGGTTACGACTATTTTTTTGATAAGAAAAGTAATTTGATGGGAAAAGATTTGACCAATCCTGCCTATTTCGAGTTCGGTGCTAGCGCTACGGCTACGGTGAGCGGCTCTCAGATTGTCGGAGTTAAGGTGGCAAAATTGGCGAAGGAGTTGTCTATGATCGCTACAGGCAAGACCGATCAGGCGATCGTCTCCAGTATCGAGAAGTCATACGTGAACATCTTGGCTTTGGAGAAGACAAAAGAACTCTTGTCAATGAATCTTGAGAATTTGAGCAACCTCCATAAGATGACCCTTAACGCGGTGAAGGCTGGTGCGGCTGAACAAAACGATGCGGATCAGATTGCTGTTCAAGTTTCTTCCATGAATAGTGCGCTAAACCAAACTAGTAGGGGAATCGAGGTGCTGTATAACTCGATTCGTTTGATGACAGGTGCTGATCCGGATGTGGAGATTGCCCTTACTCAACGTTTGGAGGATGTGGTCAACCCTGAGTCTATTTTGGAATTGATGGGCGAGGATTTGAATATGAATAGGAATTTCGATTATATGATTCAGAGAAAATCGTTAGAGATTTCGGAAAAACAATTGACTCTGAGCAAAATGGCTTATGTGCCTAATTTTTCTCTATTCTATAGCTATTCGAACAAGGCATTCCCTTCAGAGGAGGGTATGAATATGGTTCCTCCTCACACAATCGGATTTAAATTGAATGTCCCTATTTGGTCTTCTGGAACCCGTTGGGCGGATGTGCGTAGCGCTAAGATGGACTACGCTAAGTCCTTGAACGACATGGAGGATAAGGAACAACAGCTTGGTATCCAAGCGAGACAGTTGAGATATAATCTTACTTCGGCTTATGAGAACTACCAAATCCAATCTGACAACATCGGTGTTATGCAACGTGTCTTCAAGAGCAATTCGGAGAAGTTCAAGTATGGAACGATTTCCAGTATGCAGTTGACTACTTCCGGCACTGAGTTGGTGAACGCTCAAAATACTTATGTCAATGCGTTGTTGGACATGGTGAATGCTCATGTTGAGTTGAAGAGCCTTTTGAATAAATAATTTCGATAATAATTAAAAAACAGATATACAAATGAAGAAAGTTGTAAGATTGGGCTGGACGGCCATGATGGTTTTGGCCTTGGTCGGTTTATCGTCTTGTGGTAAAAGCGACAAGAAAAAAGGCAACGAAACGGCTGCCAATGAAGAGGTGAAAATTGAGAAAGTCCGCACTGAACCTGTTATCAAACAGGAGATTGAGCGTAGCGTTGAGTGTACGGCTGTTCTTGAGGGATATGAGACGATGAATGTCTCTCCTTCGTTGACAGGTATCATCGAGAAACGTTTTAAGGATGTCGGTGACCATGTGGCAGCTGGTGAGTTGTTGGTCCGCATGGATCAGAACCAATTGATCCAAGCTAAATTGAACCTCGCTAATCTAGAGACTGAAATGAAGCGTATGGATGCTTTGATGGCTGGCGGTAATGTTACCCAACAGGCTTATGACAAGACAAAGTTGGGCTATGACCAAGCTAAGCAACAAGTTGAGTTCTTGCAGAACAACACTTACTTCAAGGCTACTTTCCCTGGCGTCGTTTCTGCCCGTAACTACGAGAGCGGTGAGTTGTTCAGTGGCGCTAAGCCGATTTTGACTGTTGTCCAATTGAATATGTTGAAGGCGATTATCGACGTGCCAGAGGCTTATTTCCCTAAAATCAAGGCTGGTATGAAGTTGAACATCGTCTCTGATATCTATCCTGACACTAACTTCCCTGCTACGATCGAGACGATCTATCCTACGATTGACGCCGCTACCCACACTTTCCAATGTAAGGTTAGAATCCCTAATGGAAACATGAAGCTTCGTCCGGGTATGTATGTGCATACTTCCGTTAACGTAGGTAAAGTGAAGGTGCTCGCCGTTCCTTATCAGTCAGTCTTGAAGTTGACTGGTTCCAACGAGCGTTATCTCTTCTTGAACAATGGCGGATATGCTAAACGTCTTACTGTAGAGATCGGACAACGTTTCAATCGTTTTATCGAAATCCTTTCTGAGGATGTTGTTGAAGGCGACGAAGTAGTTACCCAAGGTCAAGCTCGTTTGATCGACGGTGTGCAAATGGAGATCTTGAACACTACTTATGAGGAAGAGGCTGCCGCTAAGTCTAACGGCGGTGCAATCGTCTCAGAAGATACAGCAAAGAAGGTTGAGACTATACTTCCTGCAGAAATGAAGGATTCCGCTGATGCTAAGAAGTCGGATATTAAGAAATAATGGGTAGACCACTAAAATTGAATTAAGAGATGAGTATATATAAAACCGCGATTAACAAACCGGTCACGTCTATCTTGGTTTTCGTGGCCGTCATGTTGATGGGTATCTTCGCTTACATCAAGCTGCCTATCGACCAGTACCCAGAAATCGAGCCTCCTTACATCGCCGTCATGACGTCTTATGCTGGCGCCAATGCGAGTGAGGTGGAGACGAACGTTACGAAATATTTGGAGAATAGTTTGAACTCCGTCGATGGTTTGGACGAGTTGACTTCCACTTCTAAGGATAATATCTCTTTGGTGGCGCTCGAGTTCGAATGGGGCGAAGAGTTGGACGACGTTGTGAACGATATCCGTTCGTATGTCGATATGACCAAGGATAATTTGCCTAGCGGATGTTCTAACCCGTTGATTATTAAGTTTAATAGTTCTTCAATGCCTATCATCCAGTTCGCCGTTCAGGCGAAGGAGAGTTATCCGGGATTGGAGAAGATTATGAACGACGTCGTCATCCCGCAGTTGAACCGTGTGGAGGGTGTGGGTAACGTTACGATGTCAGGTGAGCCTGACCGTTATGTTTACGTTGAAATCGACCAAAAACAATTGGACGCTTATGGCATCACTTTGGAGACGGTCGGTAACGCCGTGTCGGGTAATAACTTGAACCTCTCTTCCGGAAACGTGAAGATGCAGAAGGAGCAATATGCGTTGCAAGTGCGTAGTGAATATTTGGAGAGCTCCGAAATCGCCGATATCGTTGTGACTACGATGCCTGACGGAAAGCAGATTTATGTCCGTGATATCGCTACGGTTCGTGATACGATCAAGGACCTTTGCTTGGATGAGAAGATGAATGGCCAGGAGGCTGTCCGTCTGATTATCTCTAAGCAGACGGGTGGTAATACCGTGCAGATTTGTAAAGACATTCATAAAGAGTTGGATAAGATGAAGGGTAGTCTTCCTGCCGATGTGCAGATCAAGGAGATTTATGACTCTTCTACGGAAATCGTCAACGCCATCGATTCTTTGAAGGAGGCTGTGCTCTACGCCGTATTCTTCGTGGTGTTGGTCGTGCTCTTCTTCTTGGGCAAATGGCGCGCCAGTGTGATCATCGGTTTGACCATCCCGATCTCTTTGTTGGTTGCGTTCCTTTATTTGTTGGGTGCTGATAGTTCGTTGAACATCATCTCACTCTGTTCCCTCTCCATTGCCGTCGGTATGGTGGTGGACGATGCCATTGTGGTCTTGGAAAACATTACCACCCATATAGAACGTGGTTCCAACCCTCGTGAGGCTTCCATTTATGCGACCAATGAGGTGTGGGTATCCGTTATCGCCACTACGTTGGTAATCGTGGCGGTGTTCGTCCCTCTGACGATGTTGACGGGTATCGCGGGTATCATGTTTAAGGAGTTGGGCTGGATCGTGACGATCGTATGCTGTACTTCTACGGCTGTCGCTATCTCCCTCGTTCCAATGCTTTGCTCTAAATTGTTGAAGGCGAAGAAGGTAGAGGTGGATTCCGAAGGTAATTTGATTGTCGAGAAGAAGGACCACAACAAGTTGTCTTATGAGAATACGGTCGTTCGTCTCTTGGATAAGCTGGATGCCGCATATGCTAATTTGCTTCGTTGGTGTTTGCTCAATAAGAAAAAGACAATATTGGGTATTGTGGCATTCTTCGGAATCTCATTAATCCCGGTATTTACTGGTAGCATCGGTACAGACTTCATGGCGACCCCTGATAACGGACGTTTGACGGTCGATGTGGAGTTGTTGCAAGGAACGCGTGTCGAGGAGACCGCTAAGTTTGCCCGTATGTTGGAGAAACGTTTCATGGAATTGGTGCCTGAGACGAAGAACATCTCCACTACTTGTGGTGCGAATGAGGATGCTGGTTTGTCAGCATTGTTCTCTTCTACGAGAAATAATACGATTCAGATGCGTTTCAATGCGGATAAGAAATATACGCGTGAACGTTCTATCTGGGAAATCGCCGAGGTGCTCCGTAAGGAAATCGCTTCTTATCCTGAAGTATCAGACTACAAGGTGGCCATGTCTTCAGGTGGTGGTATGGGTGGACAAAGTACGGTTGACGTCGAGATTTATGGTTACGATTTTGATATAACAAGTTCATATGCTGAAAAAATCAAGCATGTGATAGAGTCTAAGATTCCTACTGCTCGTAACGTGGATATCAGCCGTGATGATGACCGTCCTGAGTTGAAGATTATCGTCGACAAGGTGAAGGCTTCCCGTCATGGTTTGACTTCCGCAACAGTTTCCTCTTTCGTTCGCAACCGTGTCAATGGTATGGCTTGCGGATATTTGAAGGAAGATGGAGACGAGTATAATATCCTTGTCCGCTTGAAGGAGGAGAACCGTAATTCCATCGACGCAATAGAGGATTTGTCTATTCCGACTGCGGGTGGAAACGTGAAATTGAGCGAGATCGCGACTGTCGAAGAGTATTGGGGTCCGCCGGAGATCACACGTAAGAGCCGTCAACGTTACTTGACCGTATCTGTGACTCCATATGAAACTTCTTTGGGTGAATTGGCGGAAGCAGTCACTAAGGTATTGCCGGAAGTGGAGAAACCTCAAGAGGTATCCGTCCTAATCGGAGGATCTTATGAGGATCAACAGGAGTCGTTCCAAGACATGGGTCTCTTGCTCTTAATCATTGTGATTTTGGTATACGTTGTGATGGCGTCCCAGTTCGAATCGTATGCGAAGCCGTTCATCATCATGATGGCGGTGCCATTCGCCTTCTCCGGAGTCATTTGGGCGCTCTTCATTACGGACACCTATCTGGATATGATTGGTGCGTTGGGATGTATCATGTTGGTCGGTATTGTGGTGAAGAACGGTATCGTGCTTGTGGACTACATCAACTTGATGCGTGACCGTGGACATGAGTTGAATGAGGCGATCGCCTTGTCAGGTCAATCACGTCTTCGTCCGGTGTTGATGACCGCCATGACTACCGTCTTAGGTATGTTGCCTATGGCGTTGGCTACTTCCGATGGATCCGAGATGTGGGTGCCTATGGGTATCGTCGTTATCGGAGGTCTGTTGGTTTCCACTATTGTGACCTTGGTCGTTGTTCCAGTCTTGTACGGTATCATGTCAAGACATGGTGAGCGCGACAAAGAGGCAGAAGCCCGTTCTCAGTATATCTTCATGGATATCAAGACCGACGGCAAAGGAAGAAATATGATCGAATCAGGTAATAACAAATAATAGAAAGGCTGAAGTATGAAATCTGTAATGATAGTATTCAATCAGGCGAATACGGAACGTGTCGAGTATATGTTGGATAAATTGGGTATTCGTGGCTTCACCTTTTTTGAGCAGGTGCAGGGTCGCGGCTCAGTGAATGGTGAACCTCGTAGGGGAACCCATACTTGGCCTGAGATGAATTCAGTAGTCATCACCGTTGTCGAAGACGAACAGGTGCCGGAACTCATGGATACCGTGCATAAGTTGGATCTCCGTAACGAGGAAGTCGGTGTGCGCGCGTTTGTGTGGAACATCGAGCAGACGATCTGATTCCCTGGGTGAAAACAAATTGAAGTCGGATCCGAGTAAACGGGTCCGACTTTCGAAAAGTGTTGAAATAAACCTTCGGTTCTTTCTTTTTTGAGAAAACGCCGCATTGAAATATCGTCACATAACAACAATCAATGCCGCGTGAATGGGCTTGTCTGAGAAGATGATCACCCGTTTATGAAGGATTGATATGAACCGAGCGAAGCATAGCTGTTGAAAAATGGCTATGCTTTTTTGTTTGAATGCTTTACTTTTCTCCCTTTTTTATTACATGTTTTTGAAGAATGGCAAGAAAGCATAATTGGTGTTTTTATATACGTAAATTAGCCTAATATGTTGGTTTTGTGTGCTTTTACTATGTCGATTTTGCCTTGTTTTTCCTTTTTGAAATTCAACTCTTTTTTTAATATCTTTGTAAGTTCACAAGTATGCGTTGTCGAATCATGACCGTAATGTGTAATTGTGCGTTTAACATAGAGAATTGAAGAGATTATTAGCCATATTATTAGCATCGACTGTTTTAGCTGTCAACATGTACGCTCAAACAGACGCCGACCGCATTCGCGAGGAGCAGCGCGCCAGAGCCGAAAAGGTGAAGGAGGAGCAGGCTGCGAGACGCCAGCAAGATTTGCGGGAGAGGGAGCTCCGTATGCAGGAGGCAAAGGAGACTAATGAGAAGGCTAAGGCTGAACGTGAGGCGAAGAGACAGGCTGAACGTGATGAAAAACAACGCCAGAAAGAGGAGTGGAAGAAGGTTAAGGCGCAAGTGGATGCCCGCAAAGAGGCTGAAAAGAATGCTGAAGCTAAGAAACTCAAGGAATACGAGCAGATAGTCGAACAAGAGAGACAAGCCCGTGAGCTTCGTCAACGTCGTGAAGCCGAGATGAAGGCTTTGGATAAGGAACGTTGGGCTGAGAAACAGAAAGAGTTGGATGCTGCGCGCAAACGTGACGAGTTGGCGGCAGAGAAACGTCAGCAAGAATATGTCGCCGCATCTGAGCGAGAGAAATTGCAAAGAGATTTACAACGCCAGAAAGATGCGGAGCGACGTGCAAAACAAGCGGAACAGTGGCAGAAAAAGAAAGAAGAGATCTCGCAAGACAGACAGGCTGCTATCGATGAGCGAGAAGCTCGTTTGGCTGATTATCTAGCTGCGGTTGAATTGGAGCGCCAGGCGAGAGAGATGCGTATCCGCCAGGAGAATGAGATGAAACAGAAATATGTTGAGCTGTGGAACAAAAAGAAGGAAGAGATTGAAGCGACCCGTTTGAAGGAGAAACAAGAGAACGAGCGCAGACAAAAAGAGTATGAGGCGGTCATAGCTAAGCAGAGGGAGACCCGAGAAGCCCAACGTCAGCGAGAGGCACAGCAGAAAGCCTCTGAGAAGGAGCTGTGGGAACAACATAAATTGCAACAGGAGGAGTACCGCAAACAGCAAGAGGCTGAAAAGAAACGTCGTGAGGCAGAACGTGAGGCTGAGATGCAACGCGCGTCGGATGAACGTCAGATGCGTATACAAAAGATGCAGGAGACACGAGAGAGGGAGAGACAGGCACAGGAAATGCGTAAGGAGGAGATGCGTCGTCGTCTAGAGGAACAAGCAGCCAAACGAGAGGAAGCCGCTCGTAAACGACAAGAAGCTGTCCAACAGAAACGAGCCGAACATGAAGAGTGGTTAAACCAAAAGAAACAGCTTCAGGAAGAAAGAATGCGGAAGCAAAGGGAAAGAAAGACCCAATTGCAGGAAAAACAGCAGATTCAGCGTGAAAAACAACGTGCCGCAAAGGAAAAACAAAGGCAAATGAAGGCTGAGAAAAAGCAACGTGAGCGTGAGGCACAATTACGTAAACGTGAGTTCTTACAGCAGATGAAAGAGAGGGAGAAAGCCCGTGAGGAGATGACCAAAAATAAGGAGAAGGCGCTGGCTGATCGTATGAAACAAAAACGACAAGAACAGAAACAACGTCAGATCGAATTGAGGCAAGCCCAACGCCAGAAGGAGCTTGAACGTAAACAGGCTGAGAAGGAGAAAGCAGCTGCTGAACGTGAGCTCAGGAAAGCTAAAATGGAGGAGCAGATCGCTCGTCAAAAAGAAGAGAGAGAGCGTCAAGCTCTTAATGAGGATTTAGTTAATGACGAAGCGAAACTGCAAGAATATCGGCAAAAGCAAGCTGAATTACAGGCCGAGCAGGAACGTCTCGAACAAGAAAATAAATTAGAGGAGAAGAAGAAAAAGGAACTCCAAGATCAAAGAGAGAAAATTGAGAAGGAGACGATGAAGCTCGCCAAAAAGATTGTGGCTGCTAAGGAAAAGAAATTAAATGCCGAAGATAAAGCACGAAGGAAAGAGGAAAAAATGCGCAAAAAAATGCGCGAGGAGATGGAACGCGACTCCGTCAAATCTGTTGAGCAGGAGAATGCCGACTTGGAACGATTCGCTAAAGAGGACGCTCAAGATGAAGCCGTTGCTTTGACGAAGAAACAGCAGAAGGCGCTTAAGAAGATCCAAGAGAAGAAACGTCTTCAGGAAGAGCAAAGAACGAAGGACTCTTTGATGTTGTTGGACGGAGACTTCGATGCCATTACAGGTAAGCGTGACAACTCTGATTTGCCGCCTGATGTTCGGGAACGTGTGGAGCCGAAAGCCAAAGCCGATGAGGTCGTTTTGGACGATGAGAACTCGTTTGCGTTTGCGAGCGGAGAATTAGACTCCACATATATGGAGAATCTTGATTCTTTCGCTGTGGATGAAGATGAAGAGGCGGAAGTTGTCACTTCTATGATTGACTCCGTTTTGCTGCAACAACAGATAGAGGAGTTGGAGACTGAGTTGCAGAATGTACGTGATATTAATGAATTGGAGCGTAGTAAGAATAGAAAGGGCGATGTGATACTCAGAAAAATAAAAATACCAAATTGCCGTTATTTGAATGACGTCTATTATGTGAGAGATAAGTTTGAGTTCCGTTACGAGTATGACTTCTTTCTCCATTATTTCGACCATCGTTATTTTCACAAGAAGAAATTCTATGATATGAACGATACGACAAGAGTCGTCGCAAAATATGTAATGCAGCTTGTTGGTAAATCTAAGTATCGTCATACTGATTTTAACAAAGTGGCCGATTCCATTGCGGGATTCATGCCGAATTATCCTGTGGTGGAATATCTCGATTCTGTCATTACTGAATTGAACCTAGAATATTTGGCTACGGGAGAGATTAAGATTAAGTATAAGAATCGTAGACAGGATAAGATATTGTCTAAAATATTGCCGACTAAGATAAATCCTGAAGGAGGAGGATCTTTAGGTAACATTAAATTCTATACTTCCAACAAGCGTAGGGTTATCGAGGAACTGGATGCGTCTCAATATGACTCGTTGTTGATACAACCTGATTCGCTTCAGCGTCAGGAAAAACATTTGGCTGATTCTCTCAACGAAATTCTCGCCAAGAAACTTGAGCGCGATAGCCTTCAACGGGTACAAGATAGTTTGAACCTCTTGACCAATACGTTAGCTATGGAGGGTTCCGAAAAAGATAGTCTTCACCAAGTCTTAGATGACATGCTCTTTGGTGCCTCGCCTTCAGATTCGACGGCTGCGGTCGATTCCACAATGAATGAGCAGCTGATTGACTCTACGGCTGCTCCTCAGAAGTTAGCGCCTTTGGCGGCAACCGATCCGATATCGTTAAATGATATCCAGAAGTATATTAAGATGTTGGAAGCTCAGCGAAAAGAGAAAAATACGGGTGCGCAGAAGACGAATACAATTTTGGAAAGTTTGACGATGCCGTCGGATATCTCCTCAAGTACTCCGTCTACAGTAAAACCTGTGATTGATGTGACATCGATGGGTAACCCGAACATTTCGAAGAAAGAACCGGTAGTCTCGGCCGCCATGCCAAATGCGAATGAGGAGACCACTCCGGTTGAAATTCCTCAAAACTCGGAAGCGGGATCGTCGGAGGAAGTACAAGAGGCTCAACCTGAGGAGGGAAGAAGGGCTAGACGGAAACGGGCGAAGGCAGCCAAGGAGGCGCAGAGTGAAGTGGAGCCGATGAGTGAATCTGTTGTGACGGAGAAACCTGAAGAGCCTAAAGTTGAGACGGAGAAGGTCGAGAATTCAGAGATGTCGTCACAGGACGAAACGGTAGAGTCATCCTCAGACGAGGAGGAAACCGGGAAAAAGAAGAAATCCAGATCAAGACGTAAGAAGTCAAAAGATAATGAGGAAAATGGTGAGGAAGATTGGCAACCGTAGTCTCGAAAGATAATAGAATAACTAATTAAAAATATACGTAAAGTGAATAATTTGGTATTGAGGACAGTTTCTGGCGCTTTGTTCGTATCCATTATGGTTGCGTCTATATTGATGTCGTCATATTGGTTCGGTGTCGTTTTTTGCCTTTTGACGTTTTTGTCTTTACAAGAGTTTTATAAGCTGACAGAAAAATGTGAGCAAGTTGATGTGGATAAATGGATGGCTATAATTGGAGGAATGATACTTTTCGCTTCCTCCTATTTTGTCGCTTTCCTTCATAGAACGCCAGCTTTATTTGCGGTTTATTTCGTCTATGTGTCGGCGCTTTTCGCACTTGAATTGTTCCGGAAGAAACCGAATCCGATTATGGATTTAGGTGTTACTCTGATGGGACATTTGTATATCGCCGTTCCTTTTTCTTTGATGTGCCTTGTAGAGGGGGCCTCTGACAATTCTAAAATGTTGCTGCTCGCCTTCTTTGTGATGATTTGGGCATCAGACACAGGCGCTTATATTGTCGGTCGATTTTTAGGTAAACATAAGATGTTTGAACGGATTTCTCCGAAAAAGACGTGGGAAGGTTTCTCTGGCGGAATGCTTTCCGCCATTTTATGCGGAGTGATTTTCAACAATTCCGGATGCATTCCTTCACTTCATATATGTTTTTGGTTGGTGATGGCTGTTTGTATATTTGTCTTTGGCGTGCTCGGCGATTTAGTCGAATCTATGTTTAAACGCAGTTTGAATGTGAAAGATTCTGGCAAATTGATTCCTGGTCACGGCGGAATTTTAGATAGATTCGATAGTTCGTTGTTGGCCGCACCAATTTTATTTGTCCTTTTTTTACTTGTTGATTAGTCATAATTGAAAGTAATTGGTTGAATAAATAAAAAATTATTAACTTTGCGTTTATTAAAAAATAATCGAGATGAGAATTCATAAAGAAGGAAGGGGTATATTAACTAAGTTATTGGTGGTCCTATTGATAGTAGATGCTATAATCGGATGGATATTCTATTCAGAAGACCCATTGTTCGTAGGGATCATCTGCGTTATTAGCCTTCTCGTTTTCCTTTTTTTCTTGAATTTTTTTCGCAATCCACATCGCGTGTATGAAGATGATAGCACCGGGTTGGTAATGGCGCCTGCGGATGGTACGGTCGTTGTGGTTGAACCTACTACCGAGGGGGAGTATTTGAAAGACCAACGTATTCAGGTCTCTATATTCATGAGCGTGTTCAATGTTCACGCCAATTGGTATCCTGTAAACGGGAAAATATTGTATTATACCCATAATGACGGGCGGTTTATGGCTGCCAATCTTCCGAAGTCAAGTACGGAAAACGAACGTTCGACGGTAGTGGTTGAGACGGTTAACCATACGAAAGTGTTATTCCGACAGGTGGCGGGTGCGTTGGCGAGACGTATTGTCACATATGCGAGGGTTGGTGATGAATGTCATATCAATCAGCAGATGGGTTTTATTAAATTCGGATCGCGTGTCGATCTCTTTTTACCCATGGATGCGGAGATAATGGTGAATCTGAAACAAAAGGTGGTTGGTAATCAAACTATCATTGCCAGGTTAAATACGAATGAAGAAAGAAAAAATGATGTTGTCGAAAAATAGGGAATAAGATGGCGATCAAGAAACACATACCAAATACTATCACATGTATGAACTTGGCCTCAGGCTGTCTTGCGATAGTAATGGCTTTTCAGGGTAATTTTCTATGGGCGGCGCTTTATATCTTGCTTGCTGCTGTATTCGATTTCTTTGATGGAATGGTGGCGCGTCTGCTGAATGTGAAGTCAGAAATCGGTAAGGAGTTGGATTCCTTGTCTGATGTCGTCAGTTTCGGTGTGGCTCCCGCTACGGTCATGTATAACTTATTATTTAGCCTTATGCCAGATTCGTATCTCCCTTATCTGGCATTTTTGTTGGCTGTCTTTTCTGGCTTGAGATTGGCGAAGTTCAATGTGGATGAACGCCAGACGTGTTCGTTTATTGGATTGCCTACTCCGCCATGCGCTATGTTCATGTCGTCATTGGCAGCTCTCTCCGATCCGATTACCCCGATTCCTGGTTGGATAAGTTTGGAGTGGATTCATGCGATTGTATCATCTCCTATTGCGCTTTTGATTTTGGTGATTTTGTTCTCTTATTTGTTGATTTGTGAATTGCCAATGTTCTCTTTGAAATTCAAAAATTTGAAATGGCAGAACAATAAGAAACAATTTATCTTAATTATTTCAGCTGTCGTTTTGGCTGCGATATTCCAAATGGCGGCAATTCCTTTGGTTATTCTTTTATTTATCATTATGTCGATAATTTCGGCAATTAATAAAAAATGAAATTCATCAAATCGATTTTTGCCTCTTGTTTAGGCGTTCTACTGTTTTCTGTTGTCGTGATGGCCATCATTATCGCTGCGTTGGCCGGATCGTCCTCTGCTGAAGATGTGAAGAATGATTCTGTCTTGCTTGTGTCTCTAGACGGCGTGATTGTCGAGAAGAAGGATAATAATTTTTATGACAATCTTATGCAGTCAGCTGAGCCAACAAACGCTCTCAATGAAATATTGTTAGCTATTCAAAATGCTAAAAGTGATGATAGAATCAAAGGTATTTGTTTGAAGACGAATGCTGTGGATGCAGGTTATGCCACGATGGAGGAGATTCGATCCGCTTTGGAAGATTTTAAGACGAGCGGGAAGTTCGTCTATGCTTATTCGGGACTCTATACACAGGGAGCATATTATGTGGCAACAGCTGCCGATTCCCTTTTTATGAATCCGCAGGGTTCTTTGAACTATTCGGGCATCTCTAGTTCCTCGTTGTTTTTCAAGGATTTTTTGAAGAAGGTTGGTGTTGAATTTCAGGTGGTCAGAGTGGGATCTTACAAGTCTTACGCTGAATCGTTTGTGGGGGATTCCATGAGTGCTGAGAACAAAGAACAGTTGGATGCGCTCATTTCATCTATTTGGAATGGCATCTTAGAGAAGATATCAGTAGATCGTAATATTCCGAAAGAGGAGTTGGCATCCTTGGCGGATAGTTTGATTCCGTTATCGCCCGCTCCATATGTGCTAGAGAAAGGCCTTGTGGACGGCTTGAAATACAAGGACGAATTTTTGCAGGTTCTACGTGAAAAGTTGTCGTTGAATGATAATGATGACGTGCCGACGGTAAGTGTTTCGGATTATCTTTTGGCCAATAATTTGGGTGAGGAGATTTCTGTTCCTGGCATGGATGAGGTGGCTGTGGTCTATTTGAATGGTGAGATAGACAATGGAAGCAAGGGTGGAATCAATTCTACCGAGGCGGTTCGCCTCCTTTCTGAATTGGGTAAGAATCCTGATGTGAAAGCGATTGTCCTTCGTATCAATTCCCCGGGCGGTAGCGCATATGGCTCCGAGCAGATTTGCCATATGGTGGAGAACGTTAAAAAGTATAAGCCTGTTGTGGCGAGCCTTGGCGACTATGCGGCTTCAGGTGGTTATTATATCGCCTCCAACGCTAATGAGATTGTTTCTAACGAAAGTACTATCACTGGCTCTATTGGTGTGATAGCACTTATTCCTAACGCCCAAGAGTTAGCTGACAAGTTAGGGGTTCATTATGAGACGGTAAAGACCAACAAGAACGCGGATTTGTTGGAGAACTTTTTCAGACCGATGTCTGATTTTGAACGTACTGCCATGCAACGTTCCGTGGACGATTTTTATCATACATTCGTTCAGCGTTGCGCCGAGGGCAGAATGCTATCCTACGAACAGGTTGATTCGTGCGCACAGGGACGGGTATGGTCGGGCGTGGATGCGCTCAATCGTCAGCTTGTCGATCGCTATGGTACACTTTCGGATGCGGTGAAAGAGGCTGCGTTGTTGGCCAATGTGTCCGATTATCAAACAATATCTTATCCGAAAAAGAAGAATATTTTGGAGCAATTGGAGGAAATTCCATCACTTGGTTATGAAAAATTGAAAGAAAATGAGGTTTTTTCAAAAGAAAAGATTATTTTTGGGAAAATACGTAGTTTGGATAGAGTCCAAGCTGTATTACCATATACCATAGAGCTGAGATAGCTTACGATGATTTTGTGTGCGCTCAGGCTCTTTTACCTTAAAATCGTGCACAAAATTGAAAAACAAACCGCTCATATTAAAGATACTCTTGTGGCCATTTTCAGTGGTTTACGGTATTGTTGTGCACGTCCGTAACTGGTTGTTCGACCGCGGAATCATACCTTCTAAAAAATTTGACGTACCTGTGGTCTCCGTTGGAAACATTACGGTGGGCGGAACGGGTAAGACTCCATTCACGGAGTATTTGGTCAATCTGCTAAAAGATCAAAATCAAATTGCGATACTAAGCCGCGGCTACAAGCGCCAGACTTCCGGTTACCGTTTGCTGACGGCGAAGGATACGCCTCTGACGGTTGGTGACGAGCCTTACCAAATGAAACGTAAATTTCCCGATGTGACCGTGGCAGTGGATGCGGATAGAAGGCGTGGAATCAAGAACCTCTTGAATCTGGAGGAGGGGAAACCTGACATAGTCATTTTGGACGACGCTTTCCAGCATCGTTATGTCCATCCGAAAGTCTCTATTTTGCTGATTGATTACAACCGAAATATCACGGAAGACCATCTTCTTCCTGTCGGTATGATGCGCGAGCCCAAACGTTCTATGAAGAGAGCGGATATCATTGTGGTCACTAAATGTCCCGATTCGATTACGCCGATGGATATGAGGCTTATCCGTAAACATCTGAATCCATATCCTTACCAAAGTTTGTGGTTTACGAAGCTCTGTTACGGAAATCTGAAACCGCTCTTTCCGAGCAAAAGGATGTCAAACTCTTTGCCGCTCTCCGATATGTCGGATTGTGGCGTTTTGGCGCTTACGGGTATCGCATCTCCTGCGCCGTTCGTGGAGTATCTGCAAAAGAATGTCTCCGAAGTCGCCTCTTGCCTCTTCGGTGATCATCATAATTATACCGCTTCCGACATGAAACGTATCCGGGAGGCTTACGAAGAGATTGCGGCGAAACGCAAATATATCGTCACTACGGAGAAGGATGCGGTGCGTCTCATGAATAATCCGGACTTTCCGGATGATATGAAGAGTAAGATTTTCTATCTTCCTCTCACGATGGAGTTCTTGCGTGAGGAGGAGAACCATTTCAATGAGAATTTGACGGATTTGATTCGAAGAAAATAACCTTTTTGTTCCACATAATAAGTTGAGTGTATGATGGATTTGTTGAAAACGATAAACGCCTCGGGCGATTATTTGAGGTCGAAGACGTCTTTGCGTCCGACCATAGCGATTGTGTTAGGTACTGGTTTGGGCGGTTTCGCTGATCGTATTGTGGTGGTCGACACCATCCCTTACGCAGAAATACCCGGGTTTAAGACGAGCACGGTGCAAGGCCATTCCGGCAAGTTGATTTTCGGTTATGTCGCGGGTGTGCCTGTCATGGCTATGCAAGGGCGTCTCCATTATTATGAGGGCTATACGATGCAGGAAATCACTTTCCCTGTGCGTGTGATGAAGAATTTCGGCATCAAGACGTTGATGGTCTCCAATGCGGCGGGTGGATTGAATCCTGAATATGTGCCGGGCGATATCATGATCATCAAGGACCATATCAACCTCTTTCCTGAGCATCCTTTGCACGGACCGAACCTGGAGGAGTTGGGTACCCGTTTCCCTGATATGAGCAACGCTTATGACAAGGAGTTGGTGAAGAAGGCGGAAGCGATAGGAAAGAAATTCAATATTCCGTTGAAGTTCGGTGTCTATGTGGGAACGCAGGGACCGACGTTCGAGACGTTGGCTGAGTACCGCTATTTCCGAATCATAGGCGGTGACTCTTGTGGTATGTCCACGGTTCCGGAGGTTATCGTGGCGAACCATGCGGGTATCTCCGTGTTCGGCGTTTCCGTCATCTCCAACGTGGGAGTCGACGCTAACTTGAGCAACGTGACACATGAGGAGGTGCAGCAGAACACACTCTTGGCGCAGGATAAGCTCGCCACCATCTTCACGGAAATGGTGAAGGTGTGTAAATAAGTGGCTATAAAGGGTGGAGTGGTATGATTCATCCTTAAGATAATGGTTACACAAAGTCCGACGATTTATCTCTATTGGCGGACTTTTGTGTTTTTGTGTGTTCATAAATAATGATGACTTGTAATGCAGGCTTTTGTTTTTATTGTAACGTTCCTTTTGATGACGTTTCGTTTAATCAAGATAATTAGGAAAAGCGAATTAGGTTCTGAAAGTAAGATAATCTCCATTATATTGGTATTCATACTTTGGTTATTACCCTTTTATTATTATGATTGTTTCTCGTTTTTGGCAATCTTGATTTATTCCATTATCTATGCCTTCGTGCTTGATAGGAAGTCTCCCAAAATGCTAATTTACCTTTTCCTGAATTCCGTTTCCCTTTTGGTATTTATGCTTGTGGGTACTTATGATTGTGAGATTGGTACGGCCATCATTCTTGGTATTAACGTGGCTTTCTATTATTTGCTCTGTGTATTTCATAAAGAGGAATTTAGAAAATCCAATAAAAACGCTTCCCACTCCGACCAATCATCGGACCCTTTTGATTGGTATAGGTATACAGCCGAATTCATCGCACTTAATTTGAGGAGAACCCAATCATCCTGCTTCGAAGAAAATATTCTCAAGAATGTGGAGGCGTTGCTGAAGAGTTCGACCATGTTTTCTTCTCGCTCTGATTATATGATGGAAATTATTGGTTCGTATAAATCGAGCACGTTTAAGCACATTCCGAATTCGCAGGATACACCTCTGGATTTGCAGTGGGAGGTGGGGCGTCTCATCATGAAGTTGTCATTGTGCGAAAGCGGAGGGTTCCAAGATTGTGTGTCGAATCTTTCCGCCTCGTTGAATTTGTTTCCTATCGTCAAGAGAGTACGGCTGAGTTTATTGCGAACGTACCAAAGTTTGGAGGGCTATAAGGCGCTCGCTTTGTTGATGAAGCGTATGGCGACGCTTTCAGGAATCGCCGTGGACGAGGAGAATAAATGCGCATATGAGTTTTTCTCGCGTTATCGTAAGAAACGGGTCGATTCCATGTCTGTCGATTCTTATCTCCGGATGGTTTATGACTATGTGAGAGAGAAGGATTTGAAGTTAATATCTCAAGAGGCGATGAAGTATCTCTTCCTTTTCGATAAGAGTGAATTGGACGAGTTCATCTCTTCTCTCTTCAAAGTGGCGGAGGCGGAGGATGGTATAGTATTCCCTGAACTCTCTTTCATTTATCAATGTGCCGCCCATGCTGGTTTTTCGGATGCCGAATTCCTCAGTTTCTGCCGTTGCTTCCATGTGAAATGGACAAAGGCCTACGAAGGGGAAAACATCTATGGCGGGGAAGAGGAGAAAAAACGTTTCTTCGCTGATAGGGAGAGTTTTTGGAAACAGATGGAAACAGACGCTTCCCGAAAGAGGAAAAATTCCCAAAAGAAGGAGAAAGGGGAGAGTGGACAAAGCGGCAGCCAGTATCGCGAGAGCGATGGTTCGAAGAATGAGGAAAATAAAAAAGAGGGAAACAATACGAAAGACAAAAGTCATTCGTCCAATAGTTATCCTCATCCATCGGATTATTATTATTCTGTTTTGAACGTGAACAAGAATATGCCGTTTGAGGAGATAAAAAAGGCCTACCACAAGATGGCGATGAAGAACCATCCCGACCGACTGGGACCGGATGCCACACCGAAGGAGATTGAGGAGGCGAATGAAAGGCTTGTCGAAATCAATGATGCGTATAAGATGCTATCTGAAAAACTTAAATGTTAAACCGCATTAATTTTTGTTTTTATGGTATTAGGAACAATATTCATATTTTTTGTAATTCTTGTTTTCGTTATGTCCTATTTTTCGAAGAAAAAATTCACTTCGACTAACGATAAGGATGAAGATGCTCAAAAGAATGATTCGGTTTTAAATAGAGAAAGAGCCTATGCGGCAGCTGTTTTGGGCGCATATATGCAAGAGATTTCCACATACTATGCTCCCTATGAGATGAATATGTGGCTCAAAGAAAAGATAAGAAAGGAACGAAATATTTGGGGCAATCTAGATCTTTTTGAAGTGAATATGTCGAAATATCGTTCGATTTTGTTTCAAAATGAGTCTCACGATGTCAGAGATAGTCTGAAAAAGGAGTTGGCTGAGACCATCCTCTATTTGTCTTTTTGCAGAACATCCGTCACGCAGGTAGACGACGGCTTGTTTTTTTCTTCCTACTATATCGATTTAGATAACTCTTATGTCAGGGATTTGCGGAATATGTACCGTCAGATGGAGAAGTATCGTGCTGTCGCTTTGTTGATGAAAAGGGTAGCTACGATTTCGGGAAATCCTACTATGGTGGAGGAAGAAATAGTCAGGAAGTTCGTGGATGATAAGTATTCGTCTGATTATGTTGTCGGTTCTATCCGTTGTTCAGAATACATCATGACTTCGTTTCGTTTGTTCACTACTAATGACTTGAATCGAACAGCATACCAAGCGATCGATTATTTGACTTTGTTCTCAAAAGACGAATTGATGCGTTTGATGAATGCGCTATTCATGATAGCTGATGCAGAAGATGGGATTGTCTATGGGGAACTGTATTTCATAAGCCAGTGCTGTTTCTATGGTGGACTTACTGAAACGGAGTTCTTGAACTTATGCGGTAAGTTCCATGTGAAGTTTCCTACAAAATATATGGGACATTGTGTTGATGGTTTTCCTAAGGGAAGAGAGATGTTCCAAAAGGAATATGAGGATTTTTGGTCCGAATCAACTTCTCGTAGCCGTGGGGAACAATGGAAACAAGAATACAACCAGAGATGGGAAGAGTGGAGGAAGGAAAAGCAAAGACGTGAAGAGGAACAACGTAAACGTGAGGAACAAAGGGAGCGTGAATATCGGCAGAGACAAGAAGAACAAAGGTGGCAAGATGAGCAACGTAGACAGGAACAGCAAAGACAACAGGAGGGACGTCGGAGACAGGAGGAATACCAAAGAAGACAAAAAGAGAAACGTGAGGCGGAAACTCGTACTCATTTGGACAGATATTATGAAATCTTGAATGTCACCCGAGACGTTCCGTTTGAGGAGATAAAAAAGGCCTACCACAAGATGGCGATGAAGAACCATCC
>CALCUH010000120.1 GCA_937907165.1 uncultured Bacteroidales bacterium
GGAACCGTTCGGATTCGTCAACGGACTGATACGCTCCGCTAAGAGACGTATCGTGTTGATTGACAATTATGTGGATGAGACGGTGTTGCTGAGACTGGCGGAACGTCGGCGGGGTGTCTCCGCCCAAATATTGACCCGCCAAGCCTCTCCGTCGTTTGCCCAAGCGTTGGAACTCCACAACCGGCAGTATGAACCGGTCGCGTTGCGTCTCTTCACCCGGTCGCACGACCGCTTCCTCATCATCGACGATGGTGTCTACCACATCGGCGCCTCCATCAAGGACTTGGGGAAGAAGTGGTTCGCCTTCTGCAAGATGGAGGTGGGGGCTGATGAGGTGTTGGAAAGGGTGGACGGCGATTGAACGTTATGTTTTTATTGTGTGAATAACCTACTAATTGTTTGCAATCATGGAGCAAAATAATGAAATCATTCTATACCAACCAGACGACTGTGTGCGGATAGAGGTGCGTCTGGGAAACGATACGGTGTGGCTGACGCAACAGCAGATAGCGATGTTGTTTGGCGTGAAACAGCCTGCTATATCAAAGCACATGAAAAATATTTACGAAAGTGGAGAATTGCTGCCCTCAAACACATATTCCATTTTGGAATATATGGGTAATGATGGTACTCAGACATATAAAGTGAAGTGTTATAATTTGGATATGATATTGTCGATTGGTTATAGAGTTAATTCTATTAATGCTACGCGTTTTAGACAATGGGCGAATCAAGTTTTAAAAGATTACCTTTTAAAAGGGGTTGCACTTAACCAAAGATTGAAACAAATAGAAGAAAAAATTGGTGAACATGCGAAGATAATAGATGAACACTCAACGAAAATCGACTTCTTCGTGCGCACCTCTTTGCCGCCCGTCGAGGGCATCTTCTATGATGGTGAGATGCCGGAACCGTTCGGATTCGTCAACGGACTGATACGCTCCGCTAAGAGACGTATCGTGTTGATTGACAATTATGTGGATGAGACGGTGTTGCTGAGACTGGCGGAACGTCGGCGGGGTGTCTCCGCCCAAATATTGACCCGCCAAGCCTCTCCGTCGTTTGCCCAAGCGTTGGAACTCCACAACCGGCAGTATGAACCGGTCGCGTTGCGTCTCTTCACCCGGTCGCACGACCGCTTCCTCATCATCGACGATGGTGTCTACCACATCGGCGCCTCCATCAAGGACTTGGGGAAGAAGTGGTTCGCCTTCTGCAAGATGGAGGTGGGTGCTGATGAGGTGCTGGAAAGGGTGGACGGCGAGTGAACGTAATGTTTTTATTGTACGAATAACCTATTAATTGTTTGCGATCATGGAGCAAAATAATGAAATCATTCTATACCAACCTGACGACTGTGTGCGGATAGAGGTACGTCTGGAAAACGATACGGTGTGGCTGACGCAACAGCAGATGGCTGAATTGTTTGGTACTCAAAGACAAGCGATTACTAAGCATTTGAAAAATATTTACGAGAGCGGAGAATTGAATCGTATGTCAACTAGTTCCATTTTGGAACTAGTTCAAAAAGAGGGAGAAAGGATGGTGAAAAGACGGATTGAATTATTCAATCTTGATGTGATTATCTCTGTGGGTTATAGAGTGAATACCCATAGGGGCATCCAATTTCGCCAATGGGCTAATCAGGTGCTGAAAGATTATTTGTTGAGAGGTTATTCCATTAATCGAAGGGTTGATCAACTGGAAGAACGTGTTAAGGAGACGGAGAACAAAATCGACTTCTTTGTGCGCACCTCTTTGCCTCCCGTCGAGGGCATCTTCTATGATGGTGAGATGCTGGAACCGTTCGGATTCGTCAACGGACTGATACGCTCCGCTAAGAGACGTATCGTGTTGATTGACAATTATGTGGATGAGACGGTGTTGCTGAGACTGGCGGAACGTCGGCGGGGTGTCTCCGCCCAAATATTGACCCGCCAAGCCTCTCCGTCGTTTGCCCAAGCGTTGGAACTCCACAACCGGCAGTATGAACCGGTCGCGTTGCGTCTCTTCACCCGGTCGCACGACCGCTTCCTCATCATCGACGATGGTGTCTACCACATCGGCGCCTCCATCAAGGACTTGGGGAAGAAGTGGTTCGCCTTCTGCAAGATGGAGGTGGGGGCTGATGAGGTGTTGGAAAGGGTGGACGGCGATTGAACGTTATGTTTTTATTGTGTGAATAACCTACTAATTGTTTGCAATCATGGAGCAAAATAATGAAATCATTCTATACCAACCAGACGACTGTGTGCGGATAGAGGTGCGTCTGGGAAACGATACGGTGTGGCTGACGCAACAGCAGATAGCGATGTTGTTTGGCGTGAAACAGCCTGCTATATCAAAGCACATGAAAAATATTTACGAAAGTGGAGAATTGCTGCCCTCAAACACATATTCCATTTTGGAATATATGGGTAATGATGGTACTCAGACATATAAAGTGAAGTGTTATAATTTGGATATGATATTGTCGATTGGTTATAGAGTTAATTCTATTAATGCTACGCGTTTTAGACAATGGGCGAATCAAGTTTTAAAAGATTACCTTTTAAAAGGGGTTGCACTTAACCAAAGATTGAAACAAATAGAAGAAAAAATTGGTGAACATGCGAAGATAATAGATGAACACTCAACGAAAATCGACTTCTTCGTGCGCACCTCTTTGCCGCCCGTCGAGGGCATCTTCTATGATGGTGAGATGCCGGAACCGTTCGGATTCGTCAACGGACTGATACGCTCCGCTAAGAGACGTATCGTGTTGATTGACAATTATGTGGATGAGACGGTGTTGCTGAGACTGGCGGAACGTCGGCGGGGTGTCTCCGCCCAAATATTGACCCGCCAAGCCTCTCCGTCGTTTGCCCAAGCGTTGGAACTCCACAACCGGCAGTATGAACCGGTCGCGTTGCGTCTCTTCACCCGGTCGCACGACCGCTTCCTCATCATCGACGATGGTGTCTACCACATCGGCGCCTCCATCAAGGACTTGGGGAAGAAGTGGTTCGCCTTCTGCAAGATGGAGGTGGGTGCTGATGAGGTGCTGGAAAGGGTGGAGCCTATGTGAACGTCCTTGTCGTTATCCAAAAAAATCTTACCTTTGTCTTTATATAATTTTTATATCATATAATCGATGAATAATGATCAGCCAATGTCCATTCTATTGCCAGCTGAATGGATGCCACAGAGCGGCGTCATGATGACGTGGCCGCATGAGGAGACCGATTGGGCTTATATGCTGGACGATGCGGTGGCGTGTTTCGTCTCCATCGCCCGTGAGATTTCCAAACGTGAACGTTTGCTCATCGTCTGCAAGGACGAGGAGAGCGTGCGTAAGGCGTTGGGCGATGCGGTGAATGAGCGTGTCTTCTTCCGTGTCATGAAGACGAACGATACATGGGCGCGCGACCATGGACCGATTACCGTTTATGTGAACGGTGCTCCCTATCTTTTTGATTTCCAGTTTAATGGCTGGGGCATGAAGTTCCCCGCCAACTACGATAACCAGATTACGAAGAGCCTCTATCTCTCCCGCATCTTCTCTAAGAAGGTGGGCTATATGAGTATGCTCCATTATGTGCTGGAGGGCGGCAGTATCGAGTCTGACGGCTGTGGTACGATCATGACTACTTCTCAGTGTCTCCTCTCCCCGAACCGTAACGACTATCTGACGCAACCTCAGGTGGAGGAGTTCCTCAAAAACTCCTTCGGCGCCGACCGTGTGCTCTGGATCAATCATGGTTTTTTGGCGGGCGACGATACCGATAGCCATGTCGACACGTTGGCTCGTTTTTGCGACCCCGACACGATCGCTTATGTCTCTTGCGACGATAAGTCTGACGAGCATTACGCCGCCTTGAAACTGATGGAACGTGAGTTGAAGACTTTTAAGACGTTCGAGGATAAACCCTATAAGTTGGTGCCTCTCCCGATGGCTGACGCCCGTTACGAGGAGGAGCAACGCTTGCCTGCCACATACGCTAACTTCTTGATTATGAACGATGCGGTGCTGGTTCCGACCTATAATTCGCCGAAGGATGAAATCGCTTTGGCTGCCTTGCGAGAGGCGTTCCCGAAGAGGGAAGTGGTGGGTGTCGATTGCTCCGCTTTAATTCATCAGCATGGCTCATTGCATTGCGTGACGATGCAATTGCCTTATTATGTTTTAGAAGATTGATTATCATATAATTAGAAATTATTTCGCATGAAAATAGGATTGGTTCAGCAGAGTTGTTCTCCGGACGTGAAGTCGAACGTGGAGAAGTTGAAGCGAAACATTAGTGAGTGCGCTCAGAAGGGCGCCGAGTTGGTGGTCTTGCAGGAGTTGCATAACTCGGTCTATTTCTGCCAGACGGAGGATACCTCCTGTTTCGATTTGGCGGAGACCATCCCGGGTCCGTCCACTGAGGAGTTCTCGGCTTTGGCGAAGAGCCTTCACGTCGTCATCGTGCTCTCCCTTTTCGAGAAGCGCGCCGTAGGTCTCTACCACAATACGGCTGTCGTTATTGATAGTGACGGTTCCATCGCGGGCAAGTACCGCAAGATGCATATTCCTGACGATCCCGCCTATTACGAGAAGTTCTACTTCACGCCGGGCGACTTGGGCTTCCATCCGATTCAGACGAGCTTGGGCAAACTGGGCGTGATGGTCTGCTGGGATCAATGGTATCCTGAGGCTGCCAGACTGATGGCGCTCGCCGGCGCCGCCCTGCTTATCTACCCGACGGCCATCGGGTGGGAGAGTACGGATCCTGCCGATGAGAAAGAGCGCCAGCTGAACGCTTGGATGACGGTGCAGCGCGGTCATGCGGTGGCGAACGGTTTGCCTGTCGTGACGGTCAACCGCTTCGGCTTGGAGCCGGATCCTTCTGGCGCGACGAACGGTATTCAGTTCTGGGGAAACAGTTTCGTGGCCGGACCTCAGGGCGAATTGTTGGCGCATTTGCCGAGCGACCGTGAGGAGAATGTGGTCGTGGAGGTCTCCATGTCCCGTTCGGAGGATGTGCGTAGAATCTGGCCTTTCCTGCGCGACCGCCGCATCGAGTGTTTCGACGAGTTGGCGAAACGCTTCAGAGATTGATTTTTTTATTACGAACATAATAGCTTAACCCTTATGATATCACTGAAAAGAGTAGTCTTAGTATGCGCCGCCCTCGGTACGGGTGTGGCTTTCGCCCAAACCACGAAAGAGTTTATGATGGAACATATCGAGTATACGTTCGATAATTATACAACCTATCCGGATACGTTCCCTAAGCAGACGAAGGCGCCGAAAGGGTATGAGCCTTTTTATATCAACCATTACGGACGTCATGGCTCTCGTTACCATCATACGGCGTCCGATTATAAGATGTTCCGAGACCTTTTCGCCAAGGCTGATTCCGCGAATGCTTTGACTTTCGACGGTAAGAGCGTGAAGAACCGTTTCGACCAGATGTACCAGCGCTACTATGACCGCGCGGGGGATTTGACGACCAAGGGCGCCGCCCAACATCGTGGCATAGCGGACAGAATGTTCCACTCTTTCCCGCAGGTTTTCCATAAGAATGCGGTGATAGACGTCAAGGCCTCCACATCCGTGCGTTGCGTCATGAGTATGGACGCTTTCCTCCAACAATTGAAGTCGTTGCAGCCTTCGTTGGATATCAAGACGGAGTCGAGCAAACGGTTGATGTATTACATCTCCAACGATCCGATGGAGGATAAGAACCGTCGTTTGGCGGATACCGCATGGTCTCGTCCGTTCGGTGACCTCCACTACCGTCTGATTCATCCCGACCGCATGGTGAGACAATTGTTCAGCGACATGGATTATGTTTCCAAGAACATCGACACCATCGCTTTCATGCGTAAGTTTTATGAAATAAAGAACAGCTTGGTGTGCGACGATTCCGACATCAATTTCGATGATGTCTGGACCAAGGAGGAGATGTATAATAACTGGGTAATCCAGAACGCTTGGTGGTATGGCGCTTACGGTCCGTGTCCGTTGACGCAGAACAAGAGCCGTTTCTTCGCCAAGGATTTGTTGAATGTCATGATAGATGAGTCTGATATCGCTATCCAGACGGGCAATGTGCAGGCGAACCTCTGCTTCGGCCATGACATCGCCATCCTGCCTTTGACCGCCTTGATGCAGTTGGAAGGTTGTCGCGACCAAGTGACGAACGTGGACTCCATCATGAGTGTCTGGACGGATTTCAAGATTGTTCCGATGGCTGCTAACGTGCAGATGATTTTTTATAGATCCAAGAAAAATCCTGATGTGTTGGTGAAAATCATGCTCAACGAGCGGGAGGTGGATCTTCCTTTGAAGAGCGAATTTGCTCCGTACTATAAGTGGGCGGACGTCCGCGCGTTCTATAAGGATATCTTAAAATGACGGTGGCTTGGATGTCGCGAATGGTGATATAAATATCGTAAGTGGGTTAATTGAGTCTGCTTTTGCAGAAAGATGTGGTAATCTTTTTAGTCAAAGGTTGGTGCGACAATCGTTTGTCTCACTTTTGATTGGCTAATTAGATCTATTCCTTCATGGTCTCTTTCCAAATAACATCGCAGACAACGATAATCCCATCCTTTATGTGAACGCATAAACCCATTCTGGAACGGACTTTGCGGTTGTGACGGATAGAGGGCAACCACTCGCCGCTGGTCGCCGCTACGGTGCGAAGTAGGAGATCGTCTAATTGGTGGTCCGCACTTTTCCGCACCGTTAGGTCTGTCAGCCTCCCGTCACGTTCGACGTTAAACTCCAAGATGTACCAAAGGTCTTTCTTCGCTTCGTCGGAAAGGTTCTTGTATTCCTCGCTGTCGTAAATCATGGAACCCATCTTTTCTGTGAATTCAGAGGCTGACATACGGTGCTTAGCCACTAAATCCACGACCCGACAAATGGCCGTGTCTTTCGCGATCTTATGCAAAGAATCCTGCGATATGATTTCTTCTTTATCGGTTAATGGCTCCGAATCAGGCTCTGGAGGCAGCGGCAGGTAGACGGCGGAAAGATCGTCCAAGCTATCGAACAATTGGGGCGGATAGATAAAATCCCCCTGCATTGCGTCGTCGTTCTCAAAGTAGGCCGCGATGAAGGCGCTGTCCACCTCTTCCGACTCCTCCGCTACAGGTCGATTGGACGTCGGAGAGGAACAAGCGGATAGGGCTAACAAGGATGTGGCGATGCCTACGATGTGTAAAGCCTTCCCCTCTTTCTGCTTGAGAATCAACTGTTTTTGCAAGAGACGTGTCTCCGCTTCGCATTTCGGACAGCTTCCCAAACATTCTCCATGATGGTGGCAAGAAGTCGGTTGATACTCAATACCATTCTGCTCCGCTATGCGTTTCCGTATCAGCTTTAGCATCTCACATTTTTGTTTGCCTTTGTTTGTCATAATAATTGATTTTACAATAAAGCTAAGAAAAAAGATTTTCCCTCGAATAGGATTGCCCCGTAAATAATTGAAAAAAACTGCGAGTTTATATGAAAATATAAAATGATATGTTGTAATGCATTGATAAATAGTTTATTAGATGTTGTGTAGCTCCTTCGAAAGGTAAATTATAAATAGTAAAATAGTAAATGAAAAATATATGTTTTTTGCGCCCGAATGATTATCTTTGGAGGAGAAAAATTAATAAAATCGGTATTTATGACTAAATTCGGAACAATCTATAAGAAGGGTGGGAAAAAAGCCCTTTTGTGTGGCTCCGGTGAGTTGGGAAAGGAAGTCGCCATAGAGTTACAACGCCTTGGAATACAGGTTATTGCCCTAGATAAGTATGAAAATGCGCCTGCGATGCAGGTGGCACACAAATCATATGTGTTATCCATGTTGGATGGCGCTCGTTTGCGTGAGATCATCGCGGAGGAGAAGCCTGATTACATCATCCCGGAGGTGGAGGCGATCGCCACACCTACTTTGGTGGAGTTGGAGAAGGAGGGATATAATGTGATTCCTACCGCACAGGCCGCATTCTTGACGATGAATCGTGAAGGCATCCGCCGTTTGGCTGCTGAGCAACTAGGGTTGAAAACCTCCCGCTACAAGTTCGCCGCCACTCGTGAAGAGTATGTGGCTGCGGTGAAGGAGATTGGTATTCCGTGTGTCGTGAAGCCGATTATGAGTTCGTCTGGTCACGGGCAAAGCACCGTGAAGAGCGAGGCTGACGTCGACAAGGCGTGGACCAATGCCCAAGAGGGTGGTCGTGCCGGTGCCGGTCGTGCCATAGATGCTCACATAGTTGTTGCCGTCCTTATAGGCAACAACCTTCGCCTTCGTGATCTTGACCGGCTCGTTGAAATTGTAACCCACGTACTGGTTCTTGCCCCAGTCGCTTGAACCGTACCAGGTCGGAACAGTCGCCGTATCACCGTCAAACGGCTTGTATTCATCTCCGGCATGATAGTTTTCAGAATTCGCATACCTGACCGGATAGCCGTAGGTCTTCGGCATCGTGCCGTTCTCGGTCAGCAGGACGCTCTCGACCGCAACCGGCTTCGTG
>CALCUH010000121.1 GCA_937907165.1 uncultured Bacteroidales bacterium
GAAGACGCTGAAGGATATCAATTCGGGGGATAAACCGACGATTATGGTATTCAATAAAATAGACGCGTTTACCTATACGCCGAAGGAGGAGGACGACCTTACTCCAATGACGAAAGAGAATATCAGTCTCGATGACTTGAAGAAAACATGGATGTCTAAGATGCAGGAAAATTGCATCTTCATCTCCGCTAAGGATAAGACTAACTTGGAGGAATTGAAATCTCTGCTTTATAAGAGAGTGAAGGAAATTCATGTGACTCGTTTCCCTTATAATGATTTTATTTATCAAATATATGACGACAACGCCGAAGAGATAATTTAAAGGCGTATGGTTTTTCATTAATTTAAAATTAGGAATAGACTACTATGGGAATGTATAGAAATTTGACCTCTGCGGAGATCGACACATTAAAGGCGCAAGGCTGCAATGCCGACAATTGGAATAATATTCAAGTGGCAGAGAATTTTGATGCCACAAGGGTCCGTTTCACCATCTTTACCGGACAAAACAAGTTGGGCGTGTTCGAAAAATCATACACGTTGGATGGTGGCATCTCCCGTCATTCTGGTATCACTAACGCCACGTTACACAATTGTGTCGTGGGCGATAATGTCTATATCGGAAGAATAGGCAACTATATCGCTAATTATGAAATAGGGGACGATTCCTATATTGAGAACGTCGATTTGATGACGGTTCTCGGAAAAAGTTCTTTCGGAAACGGTACGATGGTGTCGGCTCTGAACGAGGGGGGGGGGCGAGAGGTTCCCATCTGTGATTTCCTCTCCGCTCAGGTGGCTTACATGATGGCTCTATATCGTCACAGACCTGAACTTATTTCGAATTTACAGAATTTGGTTGATAGGTATGTGGAAACTATTTCTTCTGAAATGGGGAAGGTCGGTAAATCGGTTGTTATCCGCAACTGCGGCAGAATCAAGAATGTGAGGTTCGGTGATTGTACCGAGGCGGACGGTTGTGCTGAATTGGTAAATGGTAGTGTCAACGGTAATAGTTCCGCTCCTGTGAAACTCGGCACTCATGTGATGGCGCATGATTTTATCATCTCCTCTGGTAGCGAAATCACGGACGGTGCGATGATAGATCGTTGTTTTGTCGGCCAGGCTTGTCAAATCGGCAAGCAGTATTCAGCGACAGACACACTCTTCTTTTCTAATTGTCAAGGGTTCCATGGTGAGGCTGCCTCTGTGTTCGCAGGACCGTTTACGGTTACCCACCACAAATCCAGTTTGTTGATTGCGGGAATGTTCTCTTTCTTGAATGCGGGTTCTGGTAGCAACCAGAGTAACCATATGTATAAATTGGGACCTATCCATCAAGGTGTTGTGGAGAGAGGATCTAAGACGACGAGCGACTCATATGTCTTGTGGCCGGCTAGAATCGGTGCTTTCACATTGATCATGGGCCGTCATACTACTCATCCGGATACGACGGATCTTCCGTTCTCTTATATGATAGAGAATGCGAACGAGACTTTGCTCGTCCCTGCTGCGAATTTGCGTAGTGTGGGTACGATACGTGATGCGCAAAAGTGGCCGAAGCGTGACCGCAGAACGGACCCTGAGAAGTTAGACCAAATTAATTTTAACCTTTTAAGTCCATATACCATCCAAAAGATGATGAATGGTATCGAGGCGTTGGATAATTTGAAGAAGATTTCTGGAGAGGAGTGCGACCGCTATTATTACCATAACACGCGTATCAAACGAACTTCCTTGATAAAGGGCGTGAAGTTGTATGAAACCGCGATTTGCAAGTTCTTGGGTAACTCCATCATCAAACGTCTTGAAATCACTAAGTTCAAGAACATAGAGGAGATTCGTGAACGTTTGAAGCCTGATGTGCCTGAGGGTTTGGGCGAGTGGCTGGATATCTCCGGTATGATCGCTCCGAAAAATTCCATCGAGGATATCATCAAGAATATCGAAAGCGGCCATTACGCTTCTGTGAAGGATTTGAATGATGAGTTCGTCAAACTGCATAAGAATTATTATACGTTGGAGTGGACGTGGGCTGTGGATAAGATCGAAAAGCGTTTCCAAAAGAAGATTGATGAATTCACCGTTGAGGATATCATCGGTTTGGTGGAGGATTGGAAAACGGCTGTCATCTCCCTCGATAAGACGCTCTACGAGGATGCCAAGAAAGAGTTCACGCTTACGGTTCAAACCGGTTTCGGCGTGGATGGTGGCGACCTCCGCAGACAGAAGGACTTCGAGAATGTGCGTGGCGCCTTCGACGAGAATCCGTTCGTCGTGGCTGTGCAGAAACATATCGAGGTGAAAGAGGCGCTCGGAAATGAACTTATTGAAAGAATAAAGGATTTGAAATGATGGACGAAAAGAAAGTCGTGGAGATAGATTCGGGTAGCTATTTCATCCCTGCGCTTGTCGCTGTCGGTTTTATGCTGCTGATGGGGGCGCTCTCGTTGCTCCTCTGTAGATTGTATTATTGCTTTACAATGGACATCTTTAAACCATGGCTTACCATTCTCAAGGAATTTTCCACTTATGAGTTGCCTTGGATGGCAGGTCTCTCGGTGGTGGGTTTGGTCCTTATGCAGACGAAGCGTATCGTCTGCTTCGATCCTGAAAAGCGGTCGTGCTTTAAGGGTGCGAAATTCTTTTGCTTCAGAAAGGGGAAGTGGCAACCGCTCGTGTTGGACGACTGCCGCTTCATCGCTTTCCAAAAATATGACAAGAATATCGATTATACTTTCGGCGGATTGATTAATAGGCACGTGGAGGAGCATGTCTATGACTTACGTTTCGTGAAGCGTGACAATAGTTTCGAATCGCTTGTCTCCGCTAGTAGTTTCCGTGCTGTCGCCGAGATGGTCAAATTGGGGCAACTGCTCTCTAAGGTCTACGGCTTGCCGTTCTGCGACTATGTGAAGCAATCCTTGATGAAGAAAAAAGTATTGGATTTTACCGATGGTGAGAATTGGCCTACTGTCTGACACCCACGCCTGTTGGGATGAACGTTTCTCCAAGTATTTCGAGGCGTGCGACGAGATTTGGCATGCGGGCGATATAGGTTGCTTGGACCTCTATGAGAAGTTCGAATCGACGGGGAAAAGGGTTCGTGCCGTGGTCGGTAACATCGACGGTCAGGATTTGCGCCGTTTCCTTAAAAAGGTGGAACATTTCCGTTGCGAGGAGGTCGATGTGCTGATGACGCATATTGGCGGTTACCCGGGCAAGTATGCGCCTGGTATGAAAACGCTTTTGGACGCCGCTAAGCCTAAGTTGTTTGTTTGCGGACATTCCCATATCCTTAAGGCGCAATATGACCCTGTGAGGCAAATGCTTTGCCTAAATCCGGGTGCTGCGGGAACCTCCGGGTTCCATAAGGTGCGCACACTGATGCGTTTCGTGATTGACGGGGCGAATATCCGTGATTTGGAAGTGATAGAGTTGAACGATAGAATATGAAGGAACAGTTTAAACCCGGAACGATGATTTATCCTGTGCCGGCCGCCATGATTTCTTGTGGTAGCTGCGAGGAGGAATACAATATCTTTACCGCCAGTTGGACGGGGACCGTCTGCACGGATCCTCCGATGTGTTATGTCTCCATTCGTCCGTCGCGCCACTCGTACGATATCATCAAGCGTAATGGTGAGTTTGTCATTAACCTTACCAACGAGGCTTTGGCTCGTGCCACAGACTGGTGCGGGGTGCGCTCGGGTAGGGATTACAATAAATTCAAGGAGATGGGGCTGACGCCCGCCAAAACACAGGTCATCAACAGTGTCATCGTACAGGAATCTCCTCTCTCGATAGAGTGCAAGGTGGAGCAAATCATCCCTTTGGGCTCGCATGACATGTTCCTCGCCCGTGTGGTTAACGTGCAGGCGGATAGTAAGTATCTGAATCCCGAAACGGGCGCTTTTAGGCTCTCCGACGCAAAGCTGATCGCCTATAGTCATGGTCACTACTATAAGTTGGGTGAACTGATCGGAAAGTTCGGCTGGTCGGTGGAAAAGAAGAAACGGAAGAAGTGAACTACCGAGACCCTCATACGATTATCTTCGCCACGGGTCTGACCAATAAGCCTTTGTATCGCAACGTCGAATCTATGAACTCCAGATCTCCACGTAAACATTGACTCCACGAATAATCCATGAGATTTTCAAGGTCAGATGTCCAATACCAGCATCCTTCTTCTTCCAAACCTCCGGGATGTTCTATTTGGATTCCTATACGTCCGCCGCTTGGAAGGAAAATGGTCTCGCCGTTTATTTTGCTTGTGAACCATGCTCCTTTATGCAAACACTCCCCATCCTTTCGTTCGCAATTTTCCAACATTTCCGTAAACTCTTTTGCCGTGGGAATGTGCCATGGACTTCCCCATTTGACGGTAGCCACGTCATCCTCAGGTAATAATCTGCTCAGTCCGTCTCCGATGAATACTCCGTTCTCGTCGTAACATCCTTCGTGACTGTGGTCATCTATGCAGTATCTGTCGTATTCGTCAGAACCTAAAGCCCAGCCCTTCTCTGAAAATTTGTAATTATCACCGTCGAAATATCTTTTCGTTTCAATTTCTCCCCAAGCGAAATGGAATCCTGTTTCGCATGGATATTCCGCACCTACATTGCAGGTAGCCCATAGTGTTCCGCTTGGCAACCCTAGGTCGATGTATTTGTGTCCATTTAACTTTTTCATAATTCTACGATTTATATTCAACAATCCTTTTGCGAAGAAAACAAATTACTGTCTCATTTGGTGACACAAGCGCCTTTTTTATAACAAATTAATGGACGGAATTTAAATTGAGACGTAAATGAAGCTTATGACTTGTGGACTCGATGCAAAACGGGGAAGATCTTCGTTAGAAGATCTTCCCCGTTGTTTTTGGATTGCGTTCCGAATTACAAAATCTCCAATTCCTCCGCCATGGCGATACGCTCGCAGTAGTAGCATTTGAGGAGCGCTTTTTTCTTGTCCACACATCTGAATTTGGACAACATCGGTTCGTTGTTGGTGATGCATTTCGGGTTGCGGCATTTCACCGTTCCGATGATTTCGTCGGGAAGTTGGAGCTCCATCTTCTCGCTCACCTCATAATCTTTGATGATGTTGATTTTGGCGGAAGGAGCGGCGATGGCAATTTTGTTCACCTCCGCTTGGGTGAAATATTTATCAGCCACTTTGATGATCGCCTTCTTGCCGAGACGTTTGCTCTCAAGATTATATCCGAAAGTGACTTGGTTAGCAACGTGCTTCAAGTCGAGGATGGAGATTACCTTGAACAATTTCTCTGAGGGAATATGATCTATGACGGTACCGTTCTTCAGAGCGGCCACTTTCAGTTCTTTTGTCTTTTCCATGTCATAAAATTATTAAAGACCCAATAAATCGCAGATGACGGCTTGACGGGCGAATACGCCGTTGCGCGCCTGCTCGAAATAGTAAGCTTTCTCGTTGGTGTCCACGTCCTGGTCGATTTCGTTCACCCTTGGAAGCGGGTGGAGGATTCGCATATTAGGTTTCGTGTTCTCCAACATCTTGTTGCGCAGCGTGTAGACATCCTTCACGCGCTCGTATTCGAAGAGGTCGGTGAAGCGTTCCTTTTGCACGCGTGTCATGTAGAGGATGTCCGCATCGGCTATGTTCGCCTCATTGAGTTCGGTGTGTTCCTCGAAATTGATGTTGTGCTCCTTGCAGAACATCTTGTATTCGTCAGGCATTTTCAGCTCTTTCGGAGCGATGAAGGAGAAGGTTGGGTTGAAGTGGTACATCGCCATGATGAGCGAGTGCACGGTACGTCCGTATTTCAGGTCACCCACCATGCAAATCTTCAGATTCTCCAATTTGCCTTGCGTCTTCTTGATGGAGTAGAGGTCGAGCATCGTCTGGGTCGGGTGCTGGTTGGCGCCGTCGCCCGCATTGATGATAGGCACGCGGGAGACTTCGGAAGCGTAACGGGCCGCACCCTCGATAGGATTACGCATGACGATGAGGTCCGCATAGTTGCTCACCATGATGATGGTGTCCTTTAGGGTTTCTCCTTTCGTGCCGCTGGTAGTCGCTTTGTCGGCGAATCCGATGATTCGTCCGCCCAACCTGTTCACCGCCGTTTCGAAACTCAATCTTGTGCGGGTAGACGGCTCGAAGAAGAGAGTCGCCACCACTTTGCCGTCAAGAATCTTCTGGTTCGGATTCTTCTCGAATTCGGCGGCTTTTTCCAGAATTTGGAGGATCTTCTCTTTCGAGTAATCCGTGATGGATACTAAACTTTTTATTGCCATAGTATTTTATATTTTTCAAAAAAAAACCAATGCGAGCCAATCGCATTGGTTTTTCTTCAGTATTCTATGATTGTTTTGTTATTCCCATTGTTGTTAGGTTTTCACTACGCAAAGGTAGTGCAAAAAACAATATTTGAGATATAAAACAAACGTTTTTTTCTTCACAATTTAGAGGATGTGGATAGCGACGGTCAGACCAGCCATCACGATGGAAACCATGCTCATCAGTTTGATGAGGATGTTCAGAGACGGACCGGACGTGTCCTTGAATGGGTCGCCCACCGTGTCACCCACGACGGTAGCCTTGTGGCAATCGGAACCCTTGCCTCCGAAATTACCTTCCTCCACATATTTCTTCGCATTATCCCAAGCACCACCCGCATTGGCCATGAAGACAGCCAAAACGAAGCCTGTGCTCAATCCTCCGATCAACAAACCTAACACACCGCCGATGCCTAGAAGCACACCAGTCAGGATAGGAACGACGATCGCCAAGATGGAAGGCAACAACATCTCGTGTTGCGCACCCTTGGTGGAGATTTCCACGCAACGAGCGTAGTCAGGAGTTCCTGTTCCCTCAAGGATGCCCTTGATGGTTTGGAATTGGCGACGAACCTCTTCCACCATCTTCTGAGCGGCGCGACCCACAGCGTTCATGGTCAATCCGCAGAAGAGGAATGCCATCATGGCGCCGATGAACACACCGACCAAAACGATAGGGTTCATAAGGTTGACATTATAAGCGTTCATGAAATCTACCAAAGAAGCTTCTGCGGCGTCCACACCGTTCGGAAGAGCCTCGCCCATACGGATCAAGGCGATCTTAATCTCCTCAACGTAGGAAGCCAAAAGCGCCAAGGCTGTCAATGCCGCGGAACCGATGGCGAAGCCTTTACCGGTAGCCGCTGTCGTGTTGCCAAGCGCATCCAAAGCGTCGGTACGTTTCCTCACTTCAGGATCCAAACCGCTCATCTCAGCGTTTCCGCCGGCGTTGTCGGCGATCGGACCGTAAGCGTCTGTCGCCAAGGTGATGCCCAACGTGGACAACATACCTACTGCGGCGATACCGATTCCGTATAGACCCATTGATAAGTTCTCAGGCGTGAATTCCAATGAGAAACCGTTTGCGCATAAGTAAGAGAATACGATGGCGAATCCTACGGTTACCACAGGGATAGCGGTTGACAACATACCCAAGCCCAAGCCGGAGATGATGACCGTCGCAGGACCTGTCTGTGAACTCTCGGATACCTTCTGTGTCGGACGATAAGATTGGGAAGTGTAGTACTCCGTTGCCTTACCGATGATGACACCGGCCAACAAACCGACAACCACAGACAAGGAGACTTGCCACCATTGGTCGGTCTCTGTGCCGAACAAGAAGGCGAATATGCCGAATGTTGCGGCGGCGATTAAGACCGCAGCCGTGTTTGTTCCTCTACTAAGAGCGGCTAACAACTCTTTCATGCCTGCCTCCTCTTTGGTCTTCACGAGGAAGATTCCGAGAAGGGAAAGAACCACACCGATCGCGGCGATCAGGGATGGAGCCAGAACGGCTTTCATCTGCATGCCTTCTACAGCCGAAGTGGCGAAAGCGGAGGCACCCAAGGCCATGGTAGCCAAGATGGAGCCGGCGTATGACTCGTACAGGTCGGCACCCATACCTGCCACGTCACCCACGTTGTCACCCACGTTGTCGGCGATTGTCGCAGGGTTACGAGGATCGTCCTCTGGAATGTTATATTCAGTTTTGCCGACGAGGTCAGCGCCGACGTCAGCCGCTTTTGTATAGATACCGCCGCCGACACGAGCGAACAATGCTTGTGTGGAGGCTCCCATTCCGAATGTTAACATGGTAGTTGTGATGACCACCAGATGGTGCTCAGGACCTACGAAATGATCCAAAACGAGGAAC
>CALCUH010000122.1 GCA_937907165.1 uncultured Bacteroidales bacterium
AGATAATCAAGCAATAATATTATGCAGTTAATTGACGGAAAAGCGATTGCTGATCAAATCAAGCAGGAAATCGCACAAGAGGTGGCTGACATAAAGGCTAACGGCGGTAAGACTCCGCATTTGGCCGTTATCATTGTCGGTCATGACGGTGGTAGTGAAACGTATGTGGCGCACAAGGTGAAGTCTTGTGAGCAGGTCGGTTTCAAATCCACGAAGATTTGTTTCGAGGCTGATGTGACTGAGGAGGAACTCCTTCGTCAAATCGATTTGTTGAACCATGATGATGACGTGGACGGTTTCATCGTTCAACTTCCTTTGCCTAAGCATATCTCTGAACAGAAGGTGATTGAGGCGATCGATTACCGTAAGGATGTGGATGGTTTCCATCCTATCAATGTGGGTCGTACTTCTATCGGTTTGCCTTCTTTCGTTTCGGCTACTCCTGCCGGAATTCTTGAATTGCTGAAGCGTTATGATATCGACACGAAGGGTAAGCATTGTGTTGTGGTTGGTCGTAGTAACATCGTCGGTAAGCCTGTGGCTACCTTGATGATGCAGAAGGCTTACCCGGGAGACGCTACCGTGACTATCTGCCATAGTAGAACGAAAAATTTGAAGGAAATCACTAATCAGGCTGATATCTTAATCGCCGCTTTGGGTTCACCTAAGTTCCTCACTGCCGACATGGTGAAGGAGGGAGCTGTGGTAATCGATGTCGGCACGACTCGTGTGCCTTGCTCGACGACAAAAACGGGCTTCAAGTTGACGGGCGATGTGGATTTCGAGAATGTTGCTCCTAAGTGTAGTTACATTACGCCTGTGCCTGGTGGCGTGGGTCCGATGACTATCTGCTCTTTGTTGAAGAACACTTTGTTGGCCGGTAAGAAGGCTATTTACAAATAATCTGATTTAGATGGATATTGAGGGGGACGCATTTCGGTGTGTCCCCGTTCATTTAAAAGTGGGTTCTATTCTTTTTGTGGCTTTTTAATGTTGAATTTTTAGAATCATCTCGCATATATGTTGTTTTACGTACCGAATATCGAGGAAACGAATTTCTTGTCGGAGGAGGAGTCTCACCATGCTGTGAAAGTGCTTCGTTTGGTGGAGGGCGACCGTGTGGAATTGGTGGATGGCCGTGGTAATTATTATACGGCTGAAATCACTTTCGCCCATCATAAGAAGTGTGAGGTCCGTATCTTGGAGAAGGTGGAGAATTATAATCCTTTGCCTTGCCATATCCATATCGCTATCGCGCCGACGAAGAATATGGACCGTATCGAGTGGTTCGCTGAGAAGGTGACGGAGATCGGTGTGGGGGAGATCACGCCTTTGTTGTGTGACCATTCGGAACGTAAGGTCATTAAGGTCGACCGTCTGGAGAAGATTGTCGTTTCTGCCATGAAACAATCGAAGAAGGCGATGATGCCTACGTTGAACGAGATGACCGCTTTCAAGCAGTTCGTGAAGAAGTATGCGGATTTTGCTGGAAAGAAATATATTGCTCACTGTTATGAGGAGGAGCGGAAATCTCTTGTCTGCGATTATGTGAAGGGTTCTGATGTGGTGGTGTTGATCGGTCCTGAGGGCGATTTCAGCGAGGAGGAAGTACGTCTGGCGCTTTCCTGCGGCTTCGTTCCTGTCACTTTGGGTGAGAGCCGTTTGCGTACCGAGACGGCGGGCATCGCTGCTTGCCATACTGTGCATGTCATCAATGAGTTATGATTTTATCCGTGTTGGTGTTGCGCTGATTTGTTGAATTTTTTCTTCCTGATTGATGGATATACAACTCTCTGATCATTTCAATTATAAACGTTTGCTGTTGTTTACGTTGCCTTCCATGCTGATGTTGGTCCTTTCCTCCGTCTATGGCGTGGTGGATGGTCTCTGCGTCTCTAATTTTGTGGGCAAGGAGGCTTTGGCTGCGGTCAATCTGATTATGCCTTTCCCGATGATTTGTTCGGCGGTGGGTATGATGTTGGGAACGGGTGGTGCGGCGCTCATCGGACGAACTTTGGGTCGTAAACAGCAGGATCGCGCGAATGGTCTCTTCTCGATGGTGCTCTTGTTTTCCGCTGTCGTAGGGTTGGTGTTGTCTGTCGTCGGCGCTATTTTCATACCTCACATCGCTTTGTTTTTGGGCGCGAACGAAACTTTGTTGCCCGACTGCGTGGCGTATGGTAGGGTCTTCATGTATGCGCTTGTCCCGTTTACCTTGCAGGGGATGTTTGAGGTGCTTTTTGTCACAGCTGAACGTCCGAAGTTGGGTTTGGCTTTCTCCGTAGCGGCGGGTGTCGTGAATATGGTCTTGGACATTATTTTCCTCGGTTTCTTCCGCTGTGGTATCGAAGGGGCGGCGTGGGCTACCTTCATCAGCAGTTTGGTGGGCGGCTTCGGTCCTGTCATCTATTTTCTCTGCCCGAATACGAGTTTGCTCCATCTGAAGCGCCCGCTTTGGAATTGGCGGGCGTTGCGTAACATCTGCTGGAATGGCTCTTCCGAGATGGTGAGTTATGTCTCAGGCTCGGTCTGCGCTATTTTGTACAATCTTCAGTTGATGCGTTTGGCGGGCGAGGACGGTGTCGCTTCCTTCGGCGTGATCATGTATATCGACTACATCTTCTTGGCTTTGGTGGGCGGTTACTTGACTAGCTTGGAGAGCATCGTCAGTTATCATTACGGGGCGCAAAACTATGAGGAGGTGAAGAATTTGTGGCGACGTAGTTTCCGTCTTGTCTGCTGGTTCGGTCTGATTATGTTTGTCGGGGCTGAATCGTGCGCTTCTTTCCTCGCTAAGATTTTTGTGGGCTATGATGCGGATCTGATGGCCTTCACGGCTCACGCTTTCCGTTTGTATGCCTTCGCTTTCTTGATTATGGGCTTCAATGGCTTGACTTCTTCTTTCTTTACCGCTTTGGGCAATGGCACGGTTTCTGCCATCATCTCTTTCTGCCGTACCTTCGTTTTTGAAATTCTCAGTGTCTTGCTTCTTCCGTTGCTCTTAGGGGTGGACGGTGTATGGCTGGCTTTGACGGTGGGTGAGTGTTGTTGTTTGCTGGTCTCTTGGAGATTCTATATGAAGTATAGGGGGAGGTATAATTACTAGGAAATTAAGAATTAAGAGGTAAGAATTAAGAGTTAAGGTGTGTGTGGAAGTGGGGTGTGATTGCTTTGAATTGTGCGTAAATGGTTGAGGAATAAGTGTTTGTGGTTTGTTTTGAGGTTTCGCATTGAGACGAAAAAATCCTTATCTGTTATTATATATCTATCCCTTTATAAAATATTATTGGTAATTGCAGCAGCCGCGTTCTTCCCTTTGGTCGCCTGAGACAACTTCACCGGCATGGGCTTCGCTGAACTCTCGGTTGATGTCAGCCAACTCTTTGAATCCTAAAATATAATCGTCGTAGATGTCTGCCATTTCATTGCCGTCGCAATCGCTCATGCCAAAATTCAGGGCGTTTTGGACTATTTCCTTACGCTCTTCTACCGTTGTGTCTTTGATTAATAAACTCTTCATGGATTTTTTTTTATAATGTAAAGGTAATTATTTTTTGCTCATTCGTCTTAAATTCAAAAATTGAAAATTTCATATTTCTTTTATTTTTGTGATAACGATGATTGTTAAAGGTCGAGCTTATGAAAAGAATGAATTTATTCTTCGTGATATTTTTGTGTTCAATGACCCTTGTCGCACAAAATTCCTTCTTCAGTTCGGAAGGAACGATCAATAATGAGCCTTTGCCTCGTGAAGAGAACAGAGAACCTTCTGACGGAAATATTCGGTACAAGGAAGATTGTGGCGATTGTAACGTATATTTGAATTATTATGATTCGGCTGGCATTCGTGTTCAGTTTTTGTTGCAAAGTGGTGTCTCTCCTGTCGTGCCGATTGACATCTCAAAACAGCTTTTCTTTACGGTGAGTGATGCTCAAAATAACCCTTTAACCGTCAAATATTATCGTTATATGTCGATGAATTCTATGTCAAATGCTATTGTCTATATGGATGGTAATTATCTGACACAATCGTTTCTTGAACGTTTTGTCTCATTTCGAAATGATGAATTATGGTTTATTATATTGATGGCGGAGGATGAAAACCACGATTTGTATAGGATTAGGATCCGTCAAAATGGTCCTTGGCCTAGATATGAAACTGCGGAATGAGAATGATTAGGATTATAACAAAAGGGCGAATCCATTTGGATCCGCCCTCCCTTTTACTTTTTAAACCTTATTTTGCGAAGAAGTTTTTCCTTTTGTCTGTGTATCGCTCTCCTGTCAGCTTAATCTTACCGCTCAGACGTATATCCGCGGAGGAAGCGCCTATCTTAACGATGTATTCGCCCTCGTCCACAATCCAATCTCCCAAGTCATAGTAGCCGAATTGTTGGCTGTTGAGCGTGAAATCCACAGTTCCGCTCTCCCCTGGGTTTAGACTGATGCGTTTGAATCCTTGGAGTTGGATAGGTTTGACTTTGGAGGTTCCTTCGGGTGAAACGTAGAGTTGCACGATCTCCTCGGCTTTGAAATTACCTGTGTTGCGTATTTCACAGCTTACTTTGATGTCACCCGTTTCTGTTGTCGCCACGCTATCCATCTTGAGGTTGTCGTACTCGAATGTGGTGTAGGTGAGTCCGTAACCGAATGGGTAGGCGATGCGCTTCTCTTGCTTTCCGTAATTATAGCATACCGCTTCGTGGATCTCCTCGTTAGGGTAGCTGACGCTCAATTTGCCTGAAGGACTCACGTTGCCATAGAGGATATCTGCCAATGCGTTTCCTCCCTCTTCTCCCGGATACCATGCTTGGATGATAGCCGCGCATTGCTCTGCTATGCCTGAAATCACTTGTGTGCGGCCACCGAAGATGACGAGCACTACAGGCTTTCCGGTAGCGATCAGTTTTTTCACGAATGACTCTTGCTTGCCCGGTAGACGTAGGGTGGTGCGGTCTCTGTTTTCGCCGCAGAGTATTACGTTCTCACCTACGGCGGCGATGATCACGTCGCTCTTCGCGGCTAGTTGGAGCGCGACTTGTTCGTCAGACTCTTCGCCGCTGTCGATCATACGGTTTTGAATCGATTTCATGTAGGCGGCGCGTGCGTCACCTCCCTCTTCGATTACGGTTTCCACACCCTCTGTCCAGTCGCATCCGCGTGTGTATTCCAAAGCGAAGCCTTTCGGAAGTTTGTTGAACAAACCCTCTTTTAGGCTGACGATGTGCGGATGTTCGCTGTCCTCGTTTTGCTGTTGCCAGAAATAACGCATGGAGTGGTAAGTATAGTCGCCTAACATCGCCCACATGGAGTTGGCGTTCGGACCTGTGAGGAGGATGTTCGCTCCCTTGAGCGGGAGAATATTGTTGTTTTTAAGCAATACGACCGATTGCGTGGCGAGTTGGTAGGCGGTCTCACGCTCTTTAGGCGTGTCTAATGTGATTTCCCCATCGCCATAGAGTTTTGTCCCTTTATTCAGTAGTCCCAGTTTCGCCTTGAGCCTGAGCACACGTTTCACCGCAGCTTCTACATCTTCTTGTTTCACCAGACCCTTCTCAATCGCCTGCGGGAGATATCTGTAGCAATCTCCGTTAGGAAAATCGACGTCATTGCCAGCGTTAAAGGCGTTCGCTGCCCTGAACAAGGTGTCTATGGTTTCGTCGGCTTGATCAATCGACCAATAGTCGCTCACCGTGATGCCTTGGAATCCGAGGTAGTCTCTGATAATCTCTTTCTGAAGATGTTCGTTCGTCACGCATTTCGTCCCTTGAAAAGCGTGGTAGCCCGTCATGATGCTTTGACTTCCCCCTTCGCTGATGATAGCTTGGTGCGGCAGGATAATATCTTCCATCAGCTCCTTTTCCGATGCGTCTCCGCCGCCTCCGTAGCCGAGAAAGTGTTTGCTGCAAGCCGCCACGTTAATTGTTTCTCCGTTGCCTTGTAATCCTTTGACGAAAGCCACACCCATCGCAGCGGAAAGATAGCCGTCCTCACCGTAGGACTCCTCCAAGCGGTTGAAAGAGGGGTTGCGGACCACGTCTACCATCGGAGAGAGCGCCATCGCTCCGCCTATTTTTCTGAGCGAATTGGCTGTTTGTTGCGTCTTCTTTTCTGCGAGTTCGGTGTTGAACGAACAGGCTAAGCCGATTTGTTGCGGGTAGACGGTCGCTCCGTATGTGGCGATTCCGCTGATTACCTCTTCGTGGAAGAGAGCTGGTATTCCGTTGGGTGTGTTGTTAATCAGCCAGTTCTGCATTTGTGCTACCATGTCTCGCAGTTCTTGCGGTGATTTTCTTTGGCTGACCGCATATTGGGAGAAATGACCCGCCCCGTTTGCGAGTTCCTTTTCGCATTTCACGGTGTCCAACGTACCATCTTCTTTGAAAAAGTTTTCCAAATGGAGAATGCCGTATAGTTGGGCGATTCGCTCCTCTTGGGTCATACGGTCATATAAGTCATTGACTTGTCGGTCGATATTCATCTCTTTCATGGTTTGTGTGCAGGCACATGTCAGCGTGGTCAGAAGTCCGAAGAATGTAGCCTTGATTATATTGTTAGTTCCCATGTGTTGCAATTTGCCTAAAAATGATTGATGCGTATGTGCTATTTGTCTACAAATATACGTCAAAATATCTCCTTTAATTGTCTTTTCCTCCCTTTTTTATCAGTTAATCCCCTTTTTTATTTTTTAACGGAAACGTTACATTTTATGTTCTCTATAATTAATAATTTTGTGAATATAAAAATCTAAAGTTATGTCATTAAAATTCATGATATTAGTTCCCATCGTGCTGGCTTTGCTACTCGCATTGTCCATCCATCTTTTATGGGGATTCACTTGGTTGATAGGAAAGATATTCCACTTTGGCGTCTCCTATGGACTTTGCAGATGGATTACCATCTGTACCGTCGCTTTGGCGTGGCTTACGCTAGCGTACGGATATATCTTCGGACGCTTCCAACTAGACATCAATCAGCGCTCCTATGAATCCGTTACTCTGCCAACTTCCTTCCATGGCTATCGTATCGTCCACCTTTCCGATATTCACCTTTCCACTTTTAACGGACATCCAGAAGTTTTGGAGCGTTTTGTGGATAGTGTCAATTCGCAGCAACCCGACCTGATTTGTTTCACGGGCGATTTGGTGACTATAGGCGTCGAAGAGGCACAACCCTTCGAGGATATACTGAAGAAACTACAAGCGAAGGATGGGGTAGTCTCCGTATTAGGTAATCATGATTTTCTTATCTATCGTCGTGATTATAAAAGTAATAGAGAAAGAACTGCTGCTGTGGATGAACTCACAAATTATGAATGTGACGTCTTAGGCTGGAAACTCTTGCGAAACCAGAGCTTAAAGATTGCGAGAGGAGCCGATACGATTACAATTTTAGGTGTTGATAATTATTCGTGCAAAGATCAGGGGTTCCATACCGTTTCCTACGGTGATTTGAACAAGGCGATGTTAGGCACGGATGGGTTCAGAATCCTCTTGACCCATGATCCGACCCATTGGCGCAATCAGGTCGTCGGACAGACCAATATTCCACTCACTTTGAGCGGTCATACACATGATGCGCAAATTAGGCTTTTCGGATGGTCTCCCTCTTCCCGTCTCTTCCCTGAACATGCAGGTTGGTATCACGAATCATCCGAAGACTTTACCCAGTCTCTCTACGTTAACGTCGGAATCGGGTGCACTTTGCCTGTTCGCATAGGCGTGAACCCGGAAATCACTGTGATAGATTTATTTAGAAAAAATTGATAGTCTATCGTTCTTTTCCTAAACCTATGCCTTATTTTTGCATAGGTCTCTTTTTTATTTGTGAAAAAATTAGAACGATATGGCAACAAATCAGATAAATAAATATGTTTGGTTGGCTGATACCATCCACCAAGCTGGGAAGATTTCCTTAGCGGAGATCAACCGTAAGTGGCTCGCTAACGACATGAGCGAGGGTGTGGAGATTCCTGTGCGTACCTTCCATAAATGGCGCTTGGCTATTGAAGAGATGTTCGGTCTTTGCATAGAGAATGAACACTCGGGGGAATATCGTTATTATATACTCAATGACGAAGAGATTAAGGGCGACGGATTCCGTTCATGGTTGCTCGATACGATCAGCGCCAGCAATCTCCTGCTGAACAACAAGAGTATGAAGGATAGAATCTTGTTGGAGAATGTGCCGAGCGGTCAGACCTTTTTACAGTCGATTATCGAGGCGATGCGTGCGAACAGAATCATCCATTTCACTTATTACAATTATTGGCGGGATGATTACAAGGAACATTGTGTGGAGCCCTATTGCGTGAAATTGTTTCGCCAACGTTGGTATTTGGTGGGCAGATTGTGGGGAATCGACAAAATCCTAGTTTACTCTTTGGACCGTATGAGCGCTTTCCGCCTGTCGGAAAATAGGTTCAAGATGCCAGACGATTTCGACGCTAAAATCTATTTCGAGGATTGCTTCGGAATCGTGCGGGGCGACGAAACCGCTCAGCGAATAAGGATTAAGGTGGGTGCGAAGCAGGCTAATTATCTCCGTGCCTTGCCGTTTAAAGAGGGACACCAGACGGAAGTGGAACGCAACGAAGAGTATAGTGTGTTCGAACTCTATCTCCGCACTACTTTCGATTTG
>CALCUH010000123.1 GCA_937907165.1 uncultured Bacteroidales bacterium
CGCTGTGCCGGGAACTCCTCAAGCCACTGGATACTCTCAATGTCCAGATGGTTGGTAGGCTCATCCAACAGCAGCACATCGGGATGGCTCAACAGCAGCTTGGCCAATTCAATGCGCATACGCCAGCCACCGCTGAACTCCTTCGTCGGCTTATCGAAATCCTCACGGAGGAAGCCCAATCCCAACAACGTCTTCTCCACATCCGCCTCATAGTTCGTCTCCTCGATGGAGTAATATTTCTCGCTCAACGTAGAGACCTTCTCGATCAGTTCCATGTAACTGTCGCTCTCATAATCAGTACGTTCCGACAATTCCCTATTCAAATCCTCGATTTCCTTCTCCATAGCGAAAAGTTCGGCGAAGGCAAGAGAAGCCTCCTCGAATACCGTGCGATGATCTTCAGTCATCAGATGCTGAGGCAAATAAGCGATGATTGTACCTTTCGGAGCGGTCACCGAACCACGAGTAGGATTCTGAACGCCCGCCAAAATTTTCAGCAGAGTAGATTTTCCCGCACCATTTTTGCCCATCAAGGCGATTCTATCACTCTCGTTCACCTGAAACGAGATATTCTCAAAAAGCGTCGAACCCGCAAATTCGACCGTCAAGCCGTCAACTGAAATCATAAAAATTTAAATTATTCGAGCCGCGAATTTACGAAAAAAGCGCAATGCGACCAAGCCATCCGAACATTGACATGCCTTCCAAGAACATACGATTCCCAAGCACCTCCATGCTTCACTTGGTCAAAGTCACGACAATCAAACTAGCAATATTTTCGCACAACAAAAACAATAATTAATTTTGCATCGGGAAATATGACTATTGACAAAAATAAAAGATGAAAAAAGTAATTAGTGTAATTTTATTTACGTTCAGTGTTCTACCAGCAATATTAGGACAAGCATTGAATTACAAGACAGTATTCACGTGCGACTTCGACCAAATAAGTAAAGCATCTGACGACGACCCATGGCGCCATATACCATTGGACAAAGACCTCGAAGGAGAAAGTGCGAACAAATTTTACGATGACGAAAAGATTTTCTCCCTTCCATCCAACTACCAACATACAAGTTTATTGGGTTATGGCATCATCAGCGAAATGCCCGAAGTGGACGAAGCCCCAGGCGGAAGAATCGTCTATTATTCCGGATTGAAAGACCACACGACAGGTAACGGATATATGCTTATCTGCAAGAACTGGATGAAAGCCATCTCCGTACGCGGTTACGATTTGGAAAAAGGAGACAAAGTGCGTGTTTCCTTCTACACACAAGATCTGATCACACTAGAGACTTCCTACGGAGACATCTTCGTGAAATGTAACACCCAAAGGACAAACTATGCCGGAATGGAATACAACGAGGAGTTCTACGACCATAGCAAATTAGCCCGCACCTCGACAGAGGGATGGAACCTGATTTCGTATGAATTCGATTTGGAAAAAGCCACCGACTCCATATACGTATACCTATGCAGCCCGACCGATTCCTACGGAGGCGCATGTTTCGACGACATAAAAGTCGAAGTCGCGAAACTAGGGCCATACACAAGCGTTGCACCCAACCAATATTTCAAGCTATACAAAAACGTCAACTTTGACGCCTCCTCATCCCACGAGAGTGAGAACCCCGCATCAAGAGGCGCAGGAATGGACAAAACATCGGAAGGCTACTCCAGCGACAAATACTCAGACACCTACGGAGACAGTACATACTGCATCCTTCATTACGTCACATCCGAACAGAACAAAGACCATTCTTACGAGGAACTGCGCGATCTCGGCACGGGCAATGCGGAAAGCAAAGGTTACTACTTTTACGGAACAGACTATCATCTGAGCACACCCATAAAAGCGGGAGCGGGAGATGTCTACTATTGCGAATTATACTACGCATCTCTTCCCAAGGCAGGGAACAATGCCAAATTTCACATCGAAGTGACCGACAAGAATAAACTCCTCTACAAAAGCGCTGTGCTCCAGGGCAAAAATCAATGGGAATGGACTCCAATAACTTTCTCGTTCGGATTGCCACAAGGATTCGACGCCAGCACGCTAACGCTATCAGTCGTCAGCGAAGAAGGCAACAGCACGCCATTCGCCCTCGACGACATCAGCATATTCACAGCGAGCAAAAGCGGCGACGTCAAATATAAGATCATCGTGGATTCCAACAATCCAAACCTCGGGTGCGTCAACGGACGTACCTACCAATTCTTCACAGGAAATAACTCGAAAGAGTGGCCATGCACCTACACCGCCGTGCCATTCAACGGCAGCCGCTTCGTCCAATGGAGTGACGGTGAGACCGCAGCCCAAAGAACACTACGATGGCCAGGCAAAGACACCACCATCCATGCCATATTCGAGAAAATAGACAACTGCATTTCGGTCAACATCACCTCATCGAACGATTCGCTCGGCACTGTAGAGTTCGAAGATAAGTGCTACGATCTTATCGAGCGATGCACCATAACCGCGAAAGCGGAGAAAGGTTGCAGTTTCGTTCAATGGAGCGACGGAGTAATGTCTCCGACAAGAGTTCTTATTTTGACACGAGACACATCCATCGTAGCCATTTTCAAAGAAAACAGTTCCCACACCATAACGTTTGTAAATAACAACAACAGAAATTTCTCGGTTAAAATTTCTTCATATGGGACAAGCAGCAAACTTCTCATGGACCAAAGCTTTTTCGGAGATTCAGGCATTGTCCACGTCAGCGATCCAATCCCCCACAACACCAAGCTTTCCATATTCTCACATTATCTGAACAATCATACAGAGGGCGAACTCTTCCGTTGGGAAATAGGAGGGCAAGCGCTCTATACAGAATCGGTTACGCTAACATTAACATCAGATACGACGATATACATGTATGAAGATTCAATCAAAGAATACAAACTAAACATTCAGCCCTACGACACAACAACCGGCATAGCGAAAATCTATTATGGTTCTGTCTCCCATGACATCAACGACACAGTGCCGGTAAAGGTGAAAGGAATTGAAGACGATTTCACATATAACTGCTCGAGATATCCCCAACCAGGCTACTACAATATATTGTTTATGAACAGACAAGAAGGGCGACTATACAACAATCTAATCATTCATTCCGACACATCAGTCTATTACATATTTGACAATACAAGGGTCGTCTACGTCTCCTCCAACGACAGTTCAATGGGACTAATACACGTCAGCACGACACTAGACACCCTCACCACCCACGAATACGTCAAGGTCCACAACACCCAAATAACGGGATCGTTTACCGCAGAGGCAAAACCCGGTTACAAATTCCTTGGATGGGAAGAAGTAGATGAAGCGTACGACAAAATCAAAAAGATCCAGCATGTAAGCACTCCAACAGTTGAATGTCCATTGTACCAACCGATTTTCACCCTCAGAGCGAAATTCGGTCTAGACATAAAACATCCGCTCAATGTGATATACGACACGACCATGTGCGACATAAAAGGATTGGGTGAGTACTCCGACAACGAGATGGTGGAGGTCGAAGCGATCGCCAAGCCTAATTTCGCCTTCCGCTATTGGATAACACCAGAAGGAAAACAGTTAAGCGACGCGAAAATAACCATACCAGCCTCTGAAGAGATCACTTACGAAGCGGTATGTGGCGTAGACTCCGTAAGATTGACAATAGAGGTTAACGATCCACTTTTGGGCATGACCAGCGGAAGCGGCAAATACAAAGCAGGATCGACCATTACCATCACCGCTGAAAAGAAAACGGGAGGCCGATTCATGGGATGGGAAGACGGTGTGAAAAGCGAATCAAGGAAAATCACCCTAGGATGGGACCTACAGGAAGTCTCATACTGCGCCTATTTCGTCTCTGCATCCGGGTTGGAGAATGTAGAGAATGATTTAGACAATGGCAACGTGGACGTCTACACGCTAACAGGTATAAAAATAAGAAGCAACGTTGAAAGAGCCCATGCGCTAGACGGGCTGGACAGAGGCATCTACATCGTTGGGAACAAAAAAATGATATACATGAAAGAATAAATCACTTTCATTACATTGTCAACAGTAATAAAGGCAGAGAATGAGCAAATCCTTCATTCTCCGCCTTTTTTCTCTCACGACGGAAAAGCACAAGCAAGCCGAAAAGATACAATAGTCAATTTCTAACACGGCGATAACACTATCCGATTCTACATTATTAAGAAGAAAAAGCATATGAATTATGATTATTTATAGTATTTTTGTACTCTGAATAGTATTTAAAATAACATAACACCTATGGCAAAAAAGCTAAGCGTTCTCATTTGTTTTCTGTTAGGGGCATATATCTACACCATGGCAGAGAACTTTTCCATCAACAACATTCAATCCATCAAAGTAGACCAACTAACAGACATCCAAATTTCAGAGTTCGTTCAGAAATACACACAAGCAGGCTACACCTTGGCAGACATTGAGCAAATCGCCAAAAGCAAAAAAATGCCGCCCGCAGAATGGGAAAAATTGAAAATCCGCATCAATGGATTAAAAAGCAATAGAATTCAAACAGAGTCTGAAAAAGTGGCAACAACCGAAATAAAACAGAAGGTTCAAGAAGAAGAAATTGTCGAAAAGGAAGAAAAAGACAACCGTATATTCGGAGCATCATTATTCAACAGATCGAAATCCGCCTACGAGCCAAACCAAGCAATAGCCACCCCACGCAATTACGTCATAGGGCCAAACGACGAATTGCATATTGACGTATTCGGCATGGCAGAAGCGACTTACGACCTAATTGTGAGCAAAGAGGGTTACATACGCATACCCAACGGCGGCATGGTGCAAGTCAGCGGGCTCACAATAGAAGATGCTGAAAAGATCCTACAGAAAAAGTTAGCGTCCCTTTACAGCTCATTAAATACGGGAATGTCGACAGCAAAAGTATCCATCAATAAAATCAGATCGATTCAAGTCTACATCATGGGAGAAGTGATGTCGCCAGGCAGCTACACCCTAACCTCTGTCTCATCCGTCTTCAATGCGCTGAATGCGTGCGGCGGTCCTTCGAACCAAGGAACCATGCGCAACATCAAAGTGATTAGAGCAGGGAAAGAAATAGCAGTCGTCGACCTTTATGATTTCTTGGTGAACGGAACATTTCCGACCAACACGACACTTCAAGACCAAGACGTGATACAAGTACCGACATACGGCGCAAGGGTGAAAATCAACGGAGAAGTGAAGAGAGAAGGAATCTATGAGATGAAAGAGGGAGAGACACTCCAGAAATTGCTCACCTATTGTGGCGGGTTCACCGACGAAGCTTATACGGAAAGATTATCCGTCACAAGAAACATCAATGGAGAGAAGAGTGTCGCGGACGTCGACAAAGAACTTTTTGGCATGTTCACGCCACAAGCCGGAGATTCCTACCTGATTGGGAAAATGCTTGACAAATACAGCAATAGAGTACAAATTTTAGGAAGCGTATTCCGTCCAGGAGTCTACGCATTAGAAGAGAAAATGTCGTTGAAAGACCTCATCAACAAAGCTAACGGACTTACCGAAGACGCATTTATGGGAAGCGCAACGATCGTACGTCTTCAAGAAGACCTCACTCCCGAAATCATATCTTTCAACGTCAAAGATTTAACGGAAGGAAACTTCAACATCGAATTGAAGAAAGAGGACATCATCACGATCGGAGGTAAAAACGATTTTGAATATAAGAAACAAGTTTTCATAATCGGAAGGGTTTTAGCGCCTGGAGTATTCCCATACTACGAGAATATCACATTACGTGACATTATATTTCTCGCCAAAGGATTCGAAGAGAACGCAGATCCGCAAAAAATTGAGGTGGTTCGTATGATTACGGACAACGATAAACTAAAAGAGGAAGATCAGAAAACGGAAGTCTTCGAACTATCGTTAGAAAGTGATCTAAGCGGTGCCGACGGAGATTTCAAACTTATGCCCAATGATCAAATCACCGTCCGTATCAAAGAAGGTTATGAAAAATTAGGAACGATAACAGTTGTCGGGGAAGTCAAGCGAGAAGGCGAATATGCGATAACCAGCAAATCAGAAAAAATTTCCGATGTGATTGCCCGATGCGGAGGAATCACAAAATATGCGTATACACGTGGCGCATTCCTCATCCGTAATTCCAACAGAACAGAAGCCGAAATGAAAAGGGATATCAAAATCATTGAGATGTTCAACAATGCGGAAGACGATGATGTGAAAAAAGAATTACAAAAGGAATTGAATTCAAGGCAAGACCTTGTAGGAATCAGTCTTGATAAAATCATCGATAAGCCAGGAGAAGAAGTCTCTGACCTAAAAGTCGAGAACGGAGACCTCATCTACATTCCACAAGAGATGCAGACAGTGACAATTGCAGGTTGCATCCAAGTTCCAGGCAAAGAAGTATTCTCTTCTAAGAATTTAAGAAAATACGTCAAAGGAGCAGGTGGCTTTACCGGAAAAGCCAAAAAAAATTCAGTGTACGTCGCTTACCCGAACGGAAGGGTCGCTTCCACCAAACATATTCTTTGGATGAAAAACTATCCGGATGTGGAACCAGGATCTCATATTTTCATTCCTGAGAAACTAAACAATTCATCGGATAGCAAAGAAAGGACTACATTCATCGTCTCCATATCAAGTTCAATCATAACCATGGCTTCGGTCGTTGTCACCGCAATTTCCGTGGCTAAGTAAATAAATTATTATGAGCGATATAGAAGAAATAATAAAATCATTAAACGGAGAAAAGGATGATGAGCAAAAGCTCAACATCAAGGTAATCATCTCAACCATAAAAAAGTATTGGCAAATACTTTTGAATAAAAAATGGATAATCATATCGGTGGGCATAATCGGAGCGGTCATCGGCTTCATATACGCTTGCAATAGGAAGACCACCTACACGGCAAATTACACATTCACCGTCGGAGGGTCACCCACAACCTCAATGGGAATCAGCGGACTCTCATCACTTTTGAATTTAGGAGGAGGTTCCATGGACGCATTTTCCGGGGACAACGTGTTGGAGCTGATTAAATCACGCACGCTAGTGGAAAAAACATTGCTATCCCCTGTCTCTTTCAACGGTGATTCGATCACCTACATGGAATTCGCATTGATTTGCGATAGCGTTCGCTCTAAATGCGCCCAAGGGAAGATATCCACCCGAGACGACAAAGTCTCCATTTGCGACGTGGAATTTCCTATCGGACAAGAGAGAGAGACCTTCACTCGCGTCCAAGACAGTATTCTGACGTCATACGCAACAGCTCTCATCAAACAAAACATCATAACGTCAAGAAGGGATAAAAAACTCTCGTTTATGGACTTTGCGTTTGAATACACAAATGAAGAATTCGCCAAACGTTTCTCGGAAGAGCATCTGAAGCAAGTCTCCAAATTTTACATTCAAACAAAAACATCACTCGCACAGGAAAACATAAACACATTCCAACACAAAGCGGATTCCGTCAGAACCAAATTGGACCAATGTTTCGTTCGTCGCGCATCATACGCCGACGCAAACAGAAACGCTAGCGGGCAGTATGCATCAGTCACACAATGGAAAATCGACACGGATATCCAAATACTCAGCACCACCTATGCCGAGATGCTAAAAAATCTTGAGTTGCTGAAACTAAATTTAGCCAAGGAGACCCCTCTCATTCAATTAATCGACCAACCGAGATACCCTCTTAAGAATGACAAAATGAGAAAATTGAAAGCTCTCATAACGGGAGGTTTCATATGCGGATTCCTCGCATGCTGCGTCATCATAGGATTAAATGTCTTTTCCGAAATGACAAAGGAAGAGGATGAAGAATAATCTATAATAATTTATCACCATGGAAGGGAAAAACATCATCGTCGGAGTGACGGGAGGTATTGCCGCCTATAAAACCGCCACACTAATACGGGAATTCAAAAAGAAAGGAGCTAACGTGAAAGTGGTCATGACTCCCATGGCCAAACAATTCATCACACCGCTCACTTTGGCCACACTCTCTCAAAACCCGATCATGGTTGATTTCTTCAATCCTGAAAACGGAGCTTGGAACAGCCACGTCTCCTTAGGCATATGGGCGGACGCTTTCGTCATCGCCCCCGCAACAGCTAACACCATCGGGAAAATGGCAAATGGCATTGCTGACAATCTATTATTGACAACCTACCTCTCCGCCAAATGCCCAGTTTTTTTAGCGCCATCTATGGATTTGGACATGTATGCTCATCCAGCGGTTCAAAAGAACATCTCCCTTTTGAAAGAGCGCGGGAACTTTATCATCGACGCCGAGGATGGATTCCTGGCCAGCGGATTATCCGGGAAAGGCAGAATGGCGGAACCCGAGAAAATCGCAACTTTTTTGGAAAAATATTTTTCATGCCAACAAGATTTGTGTGGGAAAACCGTTATGATTACAGCGGGACCCACGCATGAAAAACTAGATCCGGTACGTTTCATCGGGAATTATTCATCCGGGAAAATGGGCTACGCATTAGCTGAGGAATGCGCCGAAAGAGGAGCAAAAGTAACACTGATTTCAGGTCCGGTCTCCCTAGTACCTAAACATCCTAACATCTCCCGAATACCCGTGGAATCGGCCTAAGAGATGTACCA
>CALCUH010000124.1 GCA_937907165.1 uncultured Bacteroidales bacterium
CACTTCTCCGCCAAGTCGGGCGTGTGGGGGCCATGCTCACCCTTTACGAAATCGGGCAAAGTTTTCTCCTCGTCATCGTTGCTCTCTTCGCTCTTCTCCTTGTCGTAAACAGCTCTCCAACCTGGAGAGAGGATTTGTTTTCCGTTAGCCTTAAATTCGATGCTCTCCACCAAGCCCAAGACGGAGGGGGTGGAAATTTGGCAGTCGGGGTAGAAGTTGGCGATGAAGCGTTTCGCCACGAGATCGTAGACCTTCCATTCGTCGGCCGTCAGGTTCGTCGGGTTGACGCCCGTCGGAATGATGGCGTGGTGGTCGGTGACCTTGCTGTTGTCGAACACCCTTTTCGTTTTCGGAATCTTATTTGCCAATACGCTTTGCGTGAGCGACGCGTAGTTAGTCATGCCCCGCAGAATATTCGGGATTTTCGGATATATGTCGTCGCTCAGGTATGTGTTGTCCACACGAGGGTAGGTAGTCACCTTCTTCTCGTAGAGCGATTGGATGTGTTTGAGCGTGTCCTCCGCGGAGAATCCGTATTTTTTGTTGCACTCCACTTGCAGGGAGGTGAGGTCGAAAAGTCTCGGTGCGAATTCGGTTCCCTTTTTGGTGGTGACGTCCGTGACGAAGAACTCCGAGTTCTGCACCTCTTGCAGGAAATTTCTTCCCTCTTCTTCGGAGGTGAATTTGCCTTTCGTGGCGGCGAAGGTGGTGTCTCGGTAGACCGTCTTCAGTTCCCAGTATTGCTCAGGTTTGAAGTTCTCGATCTCGAGGTGCCTTTTCACGACCAGCGCCAAGGTGGGGGTCTGTACCCTTCCGATGGAGAGCACCTGTTTGTTGCCCCCGTATTTCATGGTGTAGAGTCGGGTGGCGTTCATGCCTAACAGCCAGTCGCCTATGGCGCGCATGGCGCCCGCCTCATAGAGTTTGTCGTAGTCCGATTGCGGGTGTAGCGAGCTGAAACCCTCCTTGAGCGCCTCTTCCGTCAGGGAAGAGGTCCAGAGACGTTTGACCGGACACTTGCATTTCGCCATCTGCATCACCCAACGTTGGATGAGCTCACCCTCTTGCCCGGCATCCCCGCAGTTGATTACCTCTTCGGCGTTCTGGATGAGACCTTCGATGATATGGAACTGTTTGATGGAGCCTTGGTCTTCGATGAGTTTTATGCCGAATTTCTGTGGAATCATCGGCAAGCTGTAGATGTCCCACCTTTTCCAAGCCGGATTGTATTCGTGCGGTTCCTTCAGGGTGCAAAGATGACCGAACACCCAAGTCACTTGGTATCCGTTCCCTTCGATATAACCTTCCCTCTTGGTCGTGGCGCCTAAGATGGCTGCGATTTCCCTAGCCACGCTCGGTTTCTCGGCAATGCAAACCTTCATCTTTAACTGACATTTTTATTTCTTCCCAAAGGTACAATTTTTTTCTGAGGGGAAGGCGTGGCGAATTAAGAATTAAGAATTAAGAATTAAGAATTATCTATACTCTATAAGCGTTTTTTTATGAAAAAGGAGACGAACCAAGTGTGTTCGCCTCCTGAGAAAGTTTGATGTCGAAACTATAAAATGCTAGAATTGATTACTTGGCATTAATATGAAAACGAAACCCTATCTGTGGTACGATACCAATAATGAGAGTCTATGTCAAAGACCGCTGGATCTATGATTTTGAGATCTGCATGATTCCGGTCTTCTGAGATGTCTATATCCAATATGCCGATTGCGCCAGTGCTTTCTTCCCATGAGTCGGAACTGATTACTCCGTAGTTATTATAATCCTCATCGTCGCTTGTGAATCCTCTATGCTCGTAGTGATAAAACGCTCCCAAGTCTGCGATTTCAATGGTGTTTGAGTCTATTACTCTCCATGAAAAATATATGGTATGATATTGGCTTGTGGGAACGTCGTGAGCATAATGGGCTTCGTGAGTCGTCTTCTTTTCGTAATATTCTCCTCTATTGTTTTCCTTGAATGTGAAACTAGCGTGCTCTTCAGAATAAAAAAAATCGTCGTTGCGGAATTGTTTGCCGATTATAAAAGATTCAAATTCTTCTTCGCTCATATTGTTGGCTGGTTGGACTGGAACGGAATCTTGCGGTTCCGTAAGTGTTGAGTCGGTTTGGTTATTGGGAATCGAATCTTGCGGTTCCGTAAGTGTTGAGTCGGTTTGGTTATTAGGAATCGAATCTTGCGGTTCCGTAAGTGTTGAGTCGGTTTGGTTATTAGGAATCGAATCTTGCGGTTCCGTAAGTGTTGAGTCGGTTTGGTTATTAGGAATCG
>CALCUH010000125.1 GCA_937907165.1 uncultured Bacteroidales bacterium
AGAATTAAGAATTAAGAATTAAGAATTAAGAATTAAGAATTAAGAATTAAGAATTTCCTTATGTAAAATTTTACAAGATAAAAAAGTCCTTTTTTATGAATGCATACTAAATGCGATGCCGACATCTATTTGATTCTTCGATAGAATAACTTCCATTCGTAAATCACCTCTTAAATCTTACCTCTTAATTACAAATGTCCAATCTGAAATTACCTCTTAAATCTTACCTCTTAACTCTTAATTATTTCTTACCTTTGTTTGTTAATTAACAAGTTTATGGATAAAAGCAAATTTATCGGAATCATTCCGGCCAGATACGCCTCCACCCGTTTCCCAGGGAAACCTTTGGTGGAGATTTGCGGGAAAAGCATGATTCAACGTGTGTATGAACAGGTTTCCAAAGTGTTGGATTGCGTCTATGTGGCGACCGACGACCAAAGGATTTTTGACACCGTGCTCGCTTTCGGCGGTAAGGCGGTGATGACTTCCGACCAGCATAAGAGCGGTACCGACCGCTGCTTCGAGGCTTACAATAAAACAAATTCGGGTAGGAGTGTGGTGATTAATATTCAGGGCGATGAGCCTTTCATCCAGCCTGAACAGATCGAGAAGCTTTGCGGTTGTTTTGAAAATCCTGACACGCAACTCGCCACGTTGGTGAAACCTTTCACACCTTCTGACGGTGAGCAGGCGCTCTTCAACCCGAATACGCCTAAGGTGGTGCTGAACAAGAATAGCGAGGCGATCTATTTCAGCCGCTCCGTAATTCCTTACAAGCGTGGTGCGGAAACGAAGGATTGGTTGTCTCTCCATCAATATTACAAACACATCGGTCTCTACGCTTATCGTGCGGATGTCTTGGACGAAATCACCAAACTCCCGCAGTCTTCTTTGGAACTGACCGAGTCTTTGGAGCAACTCCGTTGGATTGAGAACGGCTACAAAATCAAGGTGGCTGTTACGCAGATGGAGACGATTGGTATCGATACACCGAACGATTTGGAGCGCGCGGAGAAGTTCCTCCGTGAACGCTCGCAAAAATAAGTAGCGCGTATGAACCGTACTGTATGTCCTGAAATCAGCCGTGTTTCCGGAGTCGAATTTCCCGTGGCATCTGTTTATAAATTGAAGAATGGCGCGACCATCCACGAATTGCCTTTCGGCGACGAGGAGATTGTCCGTGTGGATTGCCTCTTCAAGGCTGGCACGACGTTCCAGTCGCAGTTGCTCGTGGCGAGTTTTTCCGGACAGTTGCTCAGAGAGGGAACCCGCTCGCATACTTCTTCTGAGATAGCTGAAAAGCTCGATTCTTACGGGGCGGCGTTGGGTATTAATGTCTCCTATGAGACCTCCAACGTCTCCATGTATGCCTTGAACCGGCATCTGGAGCCAATGCTGCGTTTGCTTGCCGAGATTGTCACCGAACCCGCCTATCCGCAGAAGGAGTTCGAGTCTTATCTGAACAAAAGGAAACAACAATATCTGATATCGAACGAGAAGGTTTCCTCCGTAGCCTCCCGCAATCTGAACGCCGCGCTTTTCGGCCCGAAGAGCGTCTATGGCTCTGCTGCGGTCTTGGAGGATTTTGATTCTCTCTGCGTCGATTTGTTCGAAGCGTTCCATCGCGATTATTATACGATGGGCGATTGTGATATCATCGTCTCGGGGAATGTGGACGATAATGTTCGGAAGATGATTTCCGAAATCTTCGGTTCCATCGAATCGGGAACCCGTTCACGTCCTTCGCACACGATATACGTCTCCGATGAACTGAATAAAAAATATTGCTTCCAAGAGAAGGCGGATAGTGTTCAGTCCGCCATTTATATGGGCAGGAAAATCATGTCTGCTAAGGAGCCCGATTACCATCCTTTCTCTGTGTTGAATACGGTCTTGGGCGGCTATTTCGGCAGCCGTCTGATGTCCAACATCCGTGAGGAGAAGGGCTATACCTATGGTATCGGTTCCTACATCTGGGTGTTGCCTACCACGGGAAGTTTCCTTATCTCCACCCAAACAGCCACTTCGTTCGTCGAGCCTACGTTGACGGAGATCGAGAAGGAGCTCGCTTCTTTGCGCGAGACCTCTATCCCGGACGCGGAACTCGATGCGGTGCGCAGTTATATGCTAGGCGAAAACGCCCGTGTGATGGATGGCTCCTTCTCGTTTGTGGATGCCTATATCTCCTTCCTGACGCAAGGAATCGACGGAAGGGATTTTTATCATAAGAGTGAAGAGGCGATATTGTCCGTGACTTCGGAAGAGTTACGCGCGATGGCGCAAAAATATTTTGACAGGGAGCAATTCTGTGTCTCTGTGGCAGGACAAAAAACAAAATGATGGAAGCGACGGAACAAGCGAGTCTGAAATTTAGGGATCAGGAGATAGCTCCTTTCCATACGGCTGAACATTTGTTGAACCAGACGATGGTGCGGATGTTCGATTGCGGTCGGGCGGTCTCCGCACATGTGGAGAAGAAGAAATCCAAGTGCGACTATCCGTTGTCCGACAATCTCTCGGCGGAGCAGGTCTCCGAACTTGAACGGCGCATGAACGAGGTCATCTCCCGTCATTTGCCGGTCTATTGTGAGTTTCTTCCCATGGAGGAGGCGGCAAAGACGTTCGATTTGTCCAAACTGCCCGAAGACGCATCCGGAGAGTTGCGCATCGTTCGTATAGGCGATTATGACGCTTGCCCATGCGTGGGCGCTCATGTGGAGAATACGAGCGAATTGGGACGTTTTAAGGTGCTTTCCTCCTCTTTCGAGAATGGAATATGCAGGATACGATGGCGGTTGGAGTGGTGAAAAAACGGGGGGGGGCGTTTTATGTCGATATCTCCTCCATTATAGGGTGCTTTTAGTTTATTTTATCCGTTTAATGGTTGTTCGTTGAATAGATTAGCCGTATTGACCAAATATCCTTACTTTTGTAAAATGTGTTTTATATCTTACTAATATGCAATTGAATAATGGAATGATAATAAACGATTCCGGTTATGTGTTCAATTCTATGACGGGGGAGAGTTTCTCCATTAATCCGACGGCGAGGTTGGTGTTGGATTACTTGGGAAAAGGTTGTTCAAAAGAGGAAATTTACGATAGACTTTTGTCTGAATATGACGTTGAGCCGTCTTCTTTGGAAGCGGATTTGGATGATTTTTTTTATTTGTTGCGTAAATTCAGAATGATGGAACTCTAATGGGAAAGATGGTTGTAGCGATAAGCGGAATGAATGCTACGGATAATCCGGGACCCGGTGTGGGTGTCGCCCGTAGCCTAAGGGAGTCTGGTTTCACGGACCTCCGTATCGTCGCTTTGTGCTACGGCTCGATGGAGCCCGGCGCCTATATGGAGGGCATTGCGGACGCATCTTACCTCCTTCCTTTCCCGAGCGAAGGCATGCATATCTTCTGGGATCGTCTGCTTGACATCCATCAGAAGGAGCGTATCGATATCATCATCCCTAATTTGGATGCGGAATTGTTTACTTACATCAAACTCCGTGATAAATTGGCGGAGGTGGGTGTCAGAATGTGTCTGCCCACGATGGAGCAGTTCGACATGCGGCAGAAGTATCGCTTGCCGAATTTTGGTGAGACAACAGGTTTCCGTGTCCCTAAAAGCGTGATTTGTAATTCCGTGGAGGATTTCTTTGCCTCCGAGACGGAACTGAAATACCCGGTCATGATGAAGGGTAGTTTTTACGAAGCGTATTACGCTGGGTGCAGGGAACAGGCGGTTACCCATTTCTGGAACTTGATAGCCAAGTGGGGTGCGCCTGTCATTGCGCAGCAGTACGTGCAAGGAAGCGAATTTAATGTGGTCGGAGTGGGCGACGGAAAGGGAACGCTCCTTTCTTGCGTCCCGATGCATAAGTTGTTTGTTACGGATAAGGGAAAGGCGTGGGCGGGGGTCACCATCCGCGATGAGTCGTTGGTGGCTCACGCCCGACGTTTTGTTGAGGCTACCCGCTGGGTCGGGGCGTTTGAGTTGGAACTGTTGAGGGGTGATGATGATAATCTCTATCTGATAGAGATCAATCCGAGGATTCCCGCATGGATTTATTTGGCTACGGCGGCTGGTGAGAACATCCCCGAACAAATCGTCCGTCTGGCTTTGGGCATGGAGCCGAAAGTCTACGACGCGTATGAGGTGGGGAAGATGTTCGTCCGTTATTCTTGGGACATGATCGTGGACCAGTCCCGTTTCGGACAGTTTTCAGTGAAAGGAGAAATTTGAGTATGGGAAAGAATCAATATGAAAGACCGATAATAAAGAGGATCGTTCCCTCGATGCCGGGCAAGGCGGGACAGAATAACCCGACTCCCGCGCAGACGGAGATAGACGGTGTTCCTTTGGAGCTTCTGGCGAAAAGGTTCGGCTCTCCTCTCTTCGTCTTTTCCGAAAAGATCTTGCGGAAGAACATCAGGGAGGCGAAGCGCGCTTTTTCCACGCGCTACCCGAATGTGCGTTTCGCATGGTCGTATAAGACGAACTATCTGAACGCTATCTGCGGAATTTTCCATGAGGAGGGTTCCATGGCTGAAGTCGTTTCGGGCTTCGAATACGAGAAGGCGATCTTGAATGGTGTCTCGCCCGAGAACATCATCTTCAACGGTCCCGCCAAGAGCGAGAGCGATTTGTCTAAGGCGATCGATGGGGATAGCTTGATTCATATAGACAATACGGAAGAGCTCCGTATCGTCACCAACCTCTCTGTCGCTAAACAAAAACATCCGAGGGTGGCTTTGCGCATCAATATGGACGTGGGCATTTACCCTTCATGGAGCCGCTTCGGCTTTAACTTAGAGTCGGGGCAGGCGTGGGACGCTTTGACGAAGATCGCTAAGGAGGGTGTGCTCAGATGCGTGGGTTTGCATTGCCACATAGGCACCTTCATCCAAACGGTGAACGCTTATAAGACGGAGACGGAGAAGTTGTCCCATCTCGCCTTGGAGGCTATGGATCGCTTGGACCTTCCGATTTCGTACTTGGACTTGGGGGGCGGTTTCGCTTCCAAAAATAATCTGAAATCTTCTTACTTGATGGGGGAGGACCTTTGTCCTTCTTTCGACGATTACGCTGAGGCGATCGTTAATGTGATGCGAATGGTAAAATTCCCTGATAATAGGAAACTTACGTTGATATTTGAGACGGGTCGCGCCTTGGTGGACAACGCCGGGTTCCTCCTCTCTTCCGTCGTGACGAACAAGAGGATGGCGGACGGACGTCTCAACACGGTGATTGATGCGGGCGTCAATCTGTTGTTCACCTCCTTCTGGTACAACCATAAGGTCACTACCACCTACGAGAATGTCTCGCAGATGGAGCCTACGATGTTGTGCGGACCGCTCTGTATGAACATCGATGTGATTCGTGAAAATGTGATGTTGCCGCCTCTGAAGAGGAAGGACTTGCTGCTGATTCACAATGTGGGTGCCTACAATGTGACGCAGTGGATGCAGTTCATCTCCCTTCGCCCTAACGTGGTGATGGTGAAGGAGAACGGAGACCTCACGCTTTTGCGCGATGCGGAGCAATTGGACGATATTAACCGAAAGGAGCGCTGATGAGGGAAGAGTTGAAAATATTATTTTCCGCTCTTCGGAATAGTTATTCCGCTTTGGTGTTTTCCCGTGATTCATGGGTGGGGCCCGCTTTGTTCCTCGTGACGATGCTTTATCCCACCTCCGGTTTGTGTGGTCTGTTTTGTTGCTTGCTTGTCAATGCGTTGGCTCTCTACCTTTCGCTCGACCGCTTTAAATTGGTCTTCGGACTTTATGGTTTCAACGCCGTGATTGTGGGGGTCGCCATCGGAACGATCTTCCCTTTCGGTCTCTCCTTGGCCGCGATGTTGGTAGCCTTGTCACTCCTGATTCTTTTGCTGATAACCGGTCTCGACGGTATATTGTCTAAGTATCGGCTTCCCTATTTAGTCTCTCCGTTTTTGTTGTGTTTATGGGTCGTTTTGTTGTTGACTCAGCAGATGAACGGGGAGTTCTTGCTCGATTGCGTCTACGACTACCGCTATACGTTGGGTGGACACGGAGGTTTGTCGGTCTCTCTCCTCTCGGGAAACCCATTGTGGGAGGCTTTGCCTGAATGGTTGACCTCCTATTTCCAAGGTTTGAGCTGCATTCTGTTCCGCCAAGACCTCTTCGCTGGTTTCATCTTGGCGCTTATCCTTTTGTGTTATTCGAGGATAGCTTTTTTCTTCACGTTTGTGACGCATCTCTGCGCCTTCGGTTTGTACCAGTTGTTCGGAGGGGCGTTGTTTCAAATCCCCTACATCTGTTTCGGCTTTAATTTCATCTTGACATCCCTTGCGTTGGGCTGTTGCTACTTGGTTCCTTCCTTGGGTTCGCTGCTCTTTTCGTTGTTGCTGATACCGGTCCAGTTCATTGTGGTATACTCTTCGTCAAGATTATTGTCCTATCTCTATTTGCCAACATTTTCGCTCTCTTTCTGCGTGGTGAGTTTGCTTGCGCTTATGATGATGAGGTTGCGTACTTCCCATAAGCATGTCCGCTTCTCCACTTTCTTGGAGCGCACGCCGGAGGAGAATTTGTATTATAACCTTACCAACGAGCGACGTTTCCGTTCGTATAATTACCGCTCTTTCTCTTTGCCATTCTATGGGGAATGGAAGGTTCAACAGGGTGTGGACGGAGCGTTCACCCACAGGGGGGCATGGAAGGACGCTTGGGACTTCGTCGTTGAGGCTGACGGTCTCCAATATCAAGGTGACGGCTCCAAGGTGGAGGATTACTATTGCTATGGTAAACCGGTGCTCGCCCCGGCCGACGCTACCGTCGTCTGTGTGATGAACGAAGTGGACGATAACCCTGTCGGGGAGCGGAATGAGACGCAGAATTGGGGCAATTATGTCGTGCTCGATCATGGTGACGGTCTCTATTCCCTCTTGGCTCATCTGAAGCGTGATTCCTTCTTCTGCTCGGTCGGTCAGGCTGTGCGACGGGGGGATGAACTTGCCTTGTGCGGTAATTCCGGACTCTCTCCATATCCGCATCTACACTTCCAATTCCAAAGTTCCCCTTATGCGGGCACTCCTACGTTGTCTTACCCGTTGGTGAACTATTTCGAGGTGAAGGGTGGAGAAGCGTCGCTGAAGCTTTGCGATTTCCCTTGCGAGAACGATGTTTTGACGAACAAAGGAAATCTGTGCGGTTTGGGTTCCTTCTACGCTTTTTATGTCGGTCAGAAATTGCATGTCCGTTCCGAGGTCTTGGGTGATTCGGAGTGGACGGTCAAAGAAGATTTCGGCTATAAATATATTTGTGACGAGAAGCATTCCGCGAAGGCTTGGTTCGCCTACCAGAACGGTCTCTTCGAGTTTCAACGTTATGAGGGAGGAAAAAATTGCGCTTTGTACTATTTCTTCCTTTCCCATCTGAGGATGATTATGGATGATGTCGACGGCTGGCGTTTGGCGGACGAGATGCCCTTGTCTCTCTGCCGCATGGGTTGGTTGGTACATTTCCACGATTTCCTCGCACCTTTCCGTTCTTTGGGTGAGACCGAATACGTGGCAGAAAGGGCAGTGGGCGGCTCCGCTGTCGTCTCTTCCGTCTCTACTCGTCTCTTCGGGAAAAATCATGAATCGCTTTCTTTTGAGACTATCAAATCAGGGCACAATTTATTGAGGGTTAATGTGAACGACAGACAAAAGTTGTCTGTAGAGATTTATTTGTAAAATTTGTCTCGTCCGTTCTTTTTGTTATTTTTGCGTAGTTTATGTTATGAAAAAGGGCGCTTTATATATAGGACTTCTGATGTCTTTGCTCCTCTTCCCTTTGCGAGTTGTGGCAGAGCAATGCTTCGACGCTTCTGACGGACGTTATCCCCTGTTCATGTCTGAGCGGAGCATCGGTATTTCCCTTTACGATCGCGGCAAATATTTGGAGGCGATTCCTTATTTCGAGAGAGCTTACGAGATGTGCCCTTTGGATTCCGTACTCAACGAATATCTCTATTTTTCTTATAAAAACACGTTACGTCCGCTCGACGCCAACCGGATGTTCAGCGGATTGCCTTCTTATACGGTGCAGACCTATGGTTTGAAGCCTAACAAACCGCTCGCTTCCCTCTATGTGGAGGGCGGGGCGCTCTTTGCGAATTGCAAGACGGCTTGGGATGATTCGTATATTTATTTCGAACGTTATATTGTGGGCAATGGAGGTTTCGCCTCTGTGGACGTCACCAACGAAATCGGTTCAATTTGCCAGATTTCCCACCATTTCGGATTCACCGCAAGGAATAATCCTGTGGAGATGAAGGGTAACAACGCTTCTTATTTCAACCTGAAATCCAAGTATGTGGGCATTGAGTACGAGGTCTCTGCGAATTTTAACATCTCTTCCCGTTGGAAGGTGATGCCTTATTTTAGATATGGACACGAGGCTTATGACGATGTCCGTTTCGCCTTGGATACCTTCTCTTCCGCAGCTTCTAAACGTTCTCCGGCTCCGGTGAGCCCTTTTGAGCAGAACAATGACGAGGAGTCCGAAAACGAACCCGTTAAGGCTGGACCTGCGGAGGATAAGGACAAAAATGTGGCGGATGGCGGCGACGCTAACACCAATCCGTACTGGCAAGGAAATGGCTCCAATAGTGATGCCAATCCTTGGTGGAATGCTAATGGCGGTAATGATAACATTGGTAATAATGATAATAACACGAACAATAACCAGTGGAATTGGGGAAACGGTTCGGACAATGTGAATAAGGAAGATAATAATACCAACAACAATCAGTGGAACTGGAACGAAGGTTCGGGTAATCAAAACACGGGAGATAATAACACGAATAACAATCAGTGGAACTGGAATGATGGTTCGGGTAATGTGACCACGGATGATGGTAACAACAACATATGGAATTGGAATAACGATATTTGGTCGCTTCCATCGAGAAATAATAATGAGGGTGGGGACAATAACTCTAATACTTGGAACAGTAATTGGGGTTCTGGTGGCTATTATAATTTCTATGGCATGTATTATCCGATGTTCCCCTATATCTATAACCCTTATATGAGTTATCCTTCATGGAGCGATTATAACTATCCGATCTATGATCCGGCTTTCTGGTCGAACGTTTCTAGCTCGTCTTATAAATATACCCATTCCTCCCAGAGACATCACCGCAACGATTTGTTGGGCGGTTGTCTTGTGACTTATAGTTACGGTAGACATGTGGGGTCGGCGAGCGCCTCTTATTTCTCGGGTGAGAACATCAAGACGGTTCAGGCGCAATTGGGTTATTGCTTCTATCCGTTCGGAAACGTGAACTTCTATATCTCTCCGAAAGCCTGCTATATTTGGCGCGGTAACGACTATTTCGCATTGGGGGAACTGCCGGGTAACTGGTTGTATGAACTGGAGGCGGGTGGAAAGATTTATAGGCGTTTGTGGGGAAGCGTGGCATATCTTTATGGAAATCTATGCGACTACCATGATAGGGTAAGCCATACGTTCTACTCTTTGTCTTGCGAGACGAAGTTCAGATGCTCCGCCCAGCTCATCTATCTTGTGAACGCGCATGCGCAGGTCTATCTGACCTATAAGTTCCTACGTAAGGAGTCTGACCTTTTCCTTGTGGATGAGAACGCTAATCCGGGCATGAAGAGTTTCGGTCAAAATGATAACGTGATTGCGGGAGGTGTGCGATGGGACTTCTAAAAGGTAATATGAAACTATTCGTGGCGACATTCGCCGTGTCGCTGTGTTCGCTCGTTTCTCTTCCCGCATGGTCTCAGAAGAGTCGCAGCGAGCTTTTCGCCAAGAGTTACGAATATGAGTCCAACAAACAGTTCGATCAAGCCATCGAAGCGTTGAAGCAGGTGGACGGAGACCTCTATGCGGTCAATTTGCGTCTGGGCTGGCTCTACTACAACAAGGGGTCTTTCAAGGCTTCGTTGCTTTACTATTCTAAAGCTATCCAGCAGCGTCCCACCTCGTTGGAGGCTCGCTTCGGTTATGTGCTTCCCGCCGCCAAGATGAAGGATTGGCTCAAGGTGGGAAAACAGTATGACGCGATTCTGAAGCTCGACCCGAACAACACGAAAGCCAATTATTACCGTGGACTGATGTATTTCAATGTGGGCGAATACGCGAAGGCGGAGCCCTATTTCGACAAGGTCGAGCGCCTCTATCCGTTCGATTACGACATAGTCATTCTCTCCGCTTGGAACGCCTATTACCTGAAGAATAGGGAGAAGGCGAAACAACTCTTCAATCAAGCCTTGCTAATCCAGCCCAATAGCGCCTCCGCTGCACAGGGTATCTCTTTGTGCAAATGATTCTCTCTTTCCGCTAAAGGTAAAAACGCCTTGCATTCAATGATTTATTTAAAAAAAATGCTTTGTATTGCAATAATGTTGCTAAATTTGCAAGTGGGGTATATTGTTGTATAACATAAAAAAATAAACGATTATGGTGGCAAAAAGAATAGGTTTGCATCTCTTTTGTGTATTGTGTTTCACATTCATGGCGGTTCCTTCCATGGCTCGATATATAGTAGTTGGAAATTTGACATATACAGTGACGGATGAAGACCAACATACCGTATCCCTAAATAAATGGAACAACCCCAAAGGTGATGTGGTCATACCTGCGAAGGTGATGAACGAGGACGTGGAATACAGTGTCACGTCAATTGAAGCATCTGTATTTTATAATTGTTTTTCCCTGGAATCTGTTGAGATACCCAATTCTGTCACGTCGATTGGAAAATCTGCGTTTTATGGATGTACTCGTTTGTTCCTAATTGTTCCCTCTTCCGTCACTGCCATTGGAAATTATGCTTTTGAAAGCGTCCCTGTAGTTTATTATTCGGGAAGTGCCACAGGTTCTCCGTGGGGGGCGATATGTTTGAAGACATATAAGCCCTATATCGATGGCGATTTCATATACGATGACGAGGCGAAAACAATTTTAGCTGGATATACGGGCAGTGATTCGGTGGTCGTCATTCCTGATCATGTTAAAACAATTGAACAGAATGCGTTCCATAGAAACATAATGCTTACATCTGTTAAAATACCTAATTCTGTCACGTCAATTGGGAAATCTGCGTTTAGGGGTTGTATTCATTTGTTTCCACTTGAAGTGCCCTCTTCCGTTACTAACATTGGAGAAAAAGCCTTTTCTGACGTTCCGTTTGTATGTTATACGGGAAGTGCATCAGGTTTTCCATGGGGTGCGAATGACGCGATACTTAATCCCTATATCGATGGCGATTTCATGTACGAAGATGAAACGAAATCGATTTTAGTGAGATATTCAGGCAGTGATTCGATAGTCATCATTTCTGATCATGTTAAAACCATACGAAAGAAGGCGTTCTACGAAAACACGAATATCACTTCTGTGGTTATCCCCGAATCTGTCACTGAAATTGGAACATCCGCTTTTTATAATTGTAGTTCTCTGACATCTGTCGAGATACCCAATTCCGTCAAGTCAATTGGAGACTCTGCGTTTTATAATTGTAGTAATTTGTCTCCTCTTGATGTCTCTTCCTCCGTCACCACCATCGGAAATTATGCCTTTTATAACGTTCCGTTAGTATATTATACGGGAAGTGCTCTGGGTTATCGGTGGGGTGCGAAGGAAGTGACATTTAAGCCTTATGTCGATGGCGATTTCATATATGCCGATAAAGCGAAAACGATTTTAGGAAGATATACGGGCAGTGATTCG
>CALCUH010000126.1 GCA_937907165.1 uncultured Bacteroidales bacterium
ATTTAAACATCCTCTAATATCATGGTGAAAATTCCTCCTAATATTATTTTTTTAGTACCTTTGCATTGTTTGGCTAAGTCCGAGCCGATGGGTTTTGTTTCGAACCCATTCCAATGTAAAAGGTCTTATTTATAGATTATTAAAGATTTTATATGATATATAACACGAAAATGAAACGCCTTGCCCTGCCGGAATATGGCAGGAATATCCAAAACATGGTGGATTATTGCTTGACGATAGAAGATCGTACGGAACGTACGGAGTGCGCTTATTCCATCATCGCCACGATGGGTAATTTATTCCCCCAATTGCGTGATTTGACGGAATTCAAACATCTTCTTTGGGATCATCTGGCCATCATGTCCGATTTTAAATTGGACATCGATTATCCATATGAGGTGGTGAAGAAAGAGAGCTTGAACACTTATCCGGACAGGGTTCCTTACTCGTCCGCCGAGAATCTCCGTTACCGCCACTATGGTAAGCTCATTCAGGGTATGATCAACAAGGCTTCGGAATTGACTGATCCTGAGGAGAAGAACGAGCTGGCTATCTATATCGCTAACTATATGAAGAAGTGTTATATCTTGTATAACAAGGATGGCGTGGCTGACCAGAAGATTTTCGATGACTTGCGTGATTTATCGCGTGGTGACATCCGTCTTTCTGCGGACAATGTCGTGTTGGAGGATTGCAAGGATTTGCTTGCGGCGCCTGCTGCGGCTTCTTCCAAAAAGAAAAAGAAAAAGTAATAATCCGTAAAAAAGATTTCCTATGGCTAATTTCCTGATTGAAGGTGGTCATCCCTTGCATGGTGAGATTGTTCCGCAGGGGGCGAAAAATGAGGCGTTGCAGGTTATCTGCGCCACACTGCTTACTTCCGGTAAAGTGGTCATTTCCAATATTCCAGATATCTTGGATGTGAATAATCTGATCTCCCTGTTGAAAAACATGGGCGTGAAGGTGAATCTCCTCAAGAAAGGCTCCTATTCTTTCCAAGCGGATGATGTGAACCTTGAATATCTAGAATCCACCGATTTCTATAAAAAGTGTGCGGTGCTTCGTGGCGCTGTCATGCTGGCGGGCCCTCTGGTCTCTCGCTTCGGTACCGCTATCGTGCCTAAACCGGGCGGCGATAAAATCGGTAGACGTCGCTTGGACACTCACTTTTTAGGCATCCAAAAGTTGGGCGCCGATTTTGTGTATGATGACCAGAAAAATCTCTATCGAGTCTCCGCAAAGCAGCTCAAGGGCGCTTACATGCTCTTGGACGAGGCTTCGGTCACGGGTACGGCGAACATCGTCATGGCTTCTGTCTTGGCGCAGGGTGTCACGACCATTTACAATGCGGCTTGCGAGCCTTATATCCAGCAACTTTGCAAAATGTTGAATCGTATGGGCGCTAAGATTTCGGGCATCGGCTCCAATCTTCTGACGATTGAGGGCGTTGAGACTCTGAACGGTTGCGACCATGTGATTCTCCCCGATATGATCGAGATCGGTAGTTTCATCGGTATGGCGGCTATGACCCATTCCGAGCTGACGATCAAGAATGTTTGTTATGACCAGTTGGGTATGATTCCTGATTGCTTTCGCAGATTGGGCATCGAATTGGAACGTAGGGACGATGATATCTTCATTCCTAAGCAGGACCGCTATTCGATTGATACGTTCATCGATGGTTCCATCATGACTTTTGCGGATGCTCCGTGGCCGGGTCTGACGCCTGACTTGCTCAGTGTATTCCTTGTCGTCGCCACACAGGCGAGGGGCAGCGTGCTGATTCATCAGAAGATGTTCGAGAGCCGCCTCTTCTTCGTGGATAAGCTGATCGATATGGGTGCACAGATTATTTTGTGCGATCCTCACCGCGCGACGGTCATCGGTCTGGGTCATGAAAGCCAGCTTAGGGCGTCGAGGATGAGTTCTCCGGATATACGTGCGGGAATTGCCTTGTTAATCGCCGCCATGAGCGCTAATGGAACGAGTACGATTAGCAATATCGAACAGATCGACCGCGGGTATGAAGATATCGACGGCAGATTGAATGCGATTGGTGCGAAAATTATGCGGGTGGAATGACATGATTTGCATCATGTTTTTTTATCCGCTTTATGTTTTTATTATTACTTTTGCTAATAACAATAATTATTCGATATGGGTATTGATAAAGCTACTGTGACGAAAAAGATAGGAGGGTTGAGCGTCGGAAAGAAAATACTGATTGCTCTATGGGTGCTTTTCTTCATTGGCATTTTTTCCGTCTATAAACTTTTTGACATGATCGCCGAAGGGAAAATCGGCTACCTTCCTCCTGTCGAGGAACTTTTGAACCCTAAGAGTAGCGAAGCTACGGAAATCTATTCTTGCGACGCAAAGGTCCTCGGACGTTACTTTTTAAAGGGCGAAAACCGTATCAGTACGCCCTATTCGGAGATTTCCCCATATATGGTCGACGCCTTGATTTCCACCGAGGATGCGCGCTATTACGAGCATTGTGGTATCGATGGTGACGCACTGCTTCGTGTGGCCATCAAAACCATCGTGATGAGGCAGGATGCGGGTGGAGGTAGTACCATTTCCCAACAGTTGGCCAAATTATTGTTTACCGACGAGCCTGCTAAGTCTAAATGGCAGCGTGGAAAACAAAAACTCACAGAGTGGGTCGTGGCTGCCCAATTGGAGAAATACTATACCAAAGAGGAAATCATCACTATGTATTTGAATAAGTTTGATTTCTTGAACAATGCGGTGGGTATAAAATCCGCTTCGCAAATCTATTTTAGCAAACAGCCAAACGAATTGAATGTTGAGGAGGCCGCCCTTTTGGTCGGTATGCTCCAAAACCCTGTGAAGTTCAATCCTCATAGGGAATCCAAACGGGAGAGATGTAAGCAGAGACGTAATATTGTGCTTGGTCAAATGGCTAAGTATGGCAAAATCACTCAGGCTGAGTGCGACTCCTTGTCGCAACTAGACATTCAGTTGAGATTCCAGAAGGTGGACCACAAATTGGGTCTTGCTCCATACTTTAGGGAGTATCTTCGTTCTATTATGACGGCGAAGATGCCAGAACCCGGAAACTATCCTAAATGGATGCATCAGAAATATTATGAGGATTCCTTGGCATGGGTCTCTGATCCTCTGTATGGATGGTGTAATAAGAATACGAAACCGAACGGGGCTCCGTATGATTTGTATGGTGATGGCCTGAAGATCTATACGACCATCGATTCCAGAATGCAGCAATATGCGGAGGATGCGGTGAAAGAGTATGTCGGAGGGTATCTCCAACCTCTGTTCTTCAAGGAAAAGTCCGGTCAGAAACATAAGAAGGCTCCGTTCTCTAACAAGTCGACGCAGGCTCAGGTCGATTCTATTCTCTCCCGCGCGATGCGCCAGTCTGAAAGGTATCGTGTCATGAAGCATGAGTCGAAGATGAAGCATGAACAGATTAAGGCTTATTTCGATACTGCTAAGGTCTCCATGGTGGTATTTGATTGGGAGAAGGGGAATAAGGATACTGTGATGACGCCGATGGATTCCATCCGTTACGCGAAATCGTTCCTTCGCTCCGCTATGATGTCCATCGATCCTTTCAACGGACAGGTCAAGGCTTATGTGGGTGGTATCAATTTTAATTATTTCCAATACGACTTGGTCAGCGTCGGACGTAGACAAGTCGGTTCTACTATCAAGCCTTTCCTTTATGCGTTAGCTATGGAAAGAGGTATGTCGCCATGTGATTTGGTGCCTAACGTGCAGCCTCAGGTAATGCTTCCTTCCGGTGAGATTTGGGAGCCGAGAAACGTGCCTTACGGTGAGGAGGGTAAAAAAGAGGTCGGACAGATGATCACGGTTCGCCGTGGCTTGCAGACTTCCAACAACTGGATTTCCGCTTATTTGATCAAACAAATGGGACCTGAGAGTTTCGTGCAGTTGCTTCACTCTTTCGGATTGAAGAACCATATCGACGCAGTGCCTTCGTTGTGCTTGGGTATCGCGGATGTCTCCGTCAGCGAGATGACTGCGGCTTATACCGCTTTCGCCAACAAAGGTATTCAGACGGAGCCCCTCTTCGTCACTCGTATCGAGGATAACAAGGGAAATGTGATTTCCACGTTCGTCCCTCGTATGAACGAAATCTTCAGCGAGCAGACTGCCTATAAGATGATTTCCATGCTTCAGGGTGTGATCAACGGTGGTACGGGACTTCGTTTGCGAACTCGCCGCTACAATTACTGTATTGGTTGGGAAACTCCTGTCGCTGGCAAGACGGGTACGACGCAGAACAACTCTGACGGATGGTTCATGGGATTCGTCCCGAACTTGATCACTGGTGTTTGGGTCGGTGGCGAGGATAGGGATATCCATTTCGATAATCTTAGGAACGGACAGGGGTCCGCTACCGCTTTGCCTATTTGGGGCACGTATATGAACAAAGTGTATAATGATGAATCTCTCGGCTACTCGAGGACGGAACCGTTCGTTGTGACGGACAAGTATCTGTGCCCGAATTCTGAGGAAAAGGTGAGTGCGGACGCCGAGGAGGCTCCGGAAATGATTTTGTTCGAATAATGTGATTGAGAAATGAATATTTTAGAAAGAATAGTATCGAATCCAGGCGCTTTGGGGCAGTGGAGTAAACAGGCTTACGGTTATTTCATGTTCCCTAAACTGGAGGGCGAGATTGGCCCGAGGATGACTTTCCGCGGTAAGGAGGTCTTGAATTGGGGTATGAACAACTATTTCGGTCTGGCTAACGACCCTGACATTCGAAAGAAGGAGGTGGAGTATGTCGCTCAATATGGTCTTTCCCATCCGATGGGCTCTAGGCTGATGACGGGCAATACTTTCCTTCATGAGGAGTTGGAGGATAAGATCGCGGACTTCGTGAAGATGGAGGACGCTTTCGTCTTGAACTCTTTTTATCAGGGTATGATTTCTGTAATCGATTGTCTTTGCGGACGCAATGACGTGGTTGTCTATAATTCGGAGGCTCATTCCAGCATCCACGACGGTATCCGTCTCCAGTTGAGCCGTCGTTTCGTTTATCATAAGAATGAAATCGAGAGCATCGAGACGCAACTGAAGAAGGCTTCCGACGCTGCCAAGGAATTGGGCGGCGGCGTGCTTTTGGTGACGGAGGGCGTGATTGGTGTGACGGGCGAGTTTTCTCCGTTGGACAAGATCGCGGCTCTGAAGGAGAAGTATGATTTCATGTTGGTTGTCGAGGATGCCCATGGCTTCGGCACAGTCGGCCCTAACGGTATCGGCGTGGCTGACCATTTCGGGGTGAACGACAAGGTGGATTTGTTGGTCGGCACGCTCGGTAAATCGTTGGGTATCTCCGGCGGTTTCGTGGCTGGCGGCGAGGATGTCATCAACTATCTTCGCTATAACATGCGTTCTCAGACTTTCTCCGAGGCGCTTCCATCTGCCATCACGGCAAGTGCTATCGCCCGTTTGGAGTATCTGGTGAAGCATCCTGAGTTGAGAAAGAATCTTTGGGACATTACCCACGCTCTGCAAAAGGGTCTCCGCAAGGCTGGTCTTGACATTGGCAATACGCAGTCTCCTGTGACGCCGGTCTATCTGAACGTCGAGAATATGCAGGAGGCGATCCATACGATGATGCACATGCGTGAGGAGTTCGGCATCTTCTGTGTGAATTTGATCTATCCGTATATCGAGCAGGGTAAGGTGATGGTCCGACTGATTCCTACCGTCTCCCATACTATGAAGGATGTGGAGTACACAATCGAGTCGCTGACGGCCATCTCCGAGAATGCGAAGAAGGGCATGTATAAGGATTCCACTCCGATTGCTCCGGCGCCTAATAAAAATGAGGAGGATTAATGATGAATAAAGAACAAGCGAAATATATGCGCAAGGCGATTGCCGTCTCTAAGAAGAGCGTTCAGACGGGTGGAGGACCTTTCGGCGCTGTCATCGTGAAGGATGGTGAGGTGATCGCGGCTTCTAATAATCGTGTGACGAAGGATAATGATCCGACCGCCCATGCCGAGGTGATGGCGATTCGTAAGGCTTGCAAGAAACTGAAGACTTTCGATTTGTCGGGATGTGAACTTTACGCTTCGTGCGAGCCTTGCCCGATGTGTCTCTCCGCCATGTATTGGGCGCATATCGACCATTATTACTTCGCCAATCAGAAGGAGGATGCTAAGGCGATAGGTTTCGACGATCAGTTTATTTATGAGGAATTGGATAAACCTGCTGGAAAAAGGAGTTTGAAAAGGGAACAAATATTACGTGACGAGGCTTTGGAGGTGTTCCGTATGTGGACGGAAAAGGAGGATAAGATAGCTTATTAACTTGTTTTTTCGTGTATTATTAGTTGTGACACATGTTTTTTCCTTTATATTTGTGTTAGTGGGGAGATAAAGTCCTTCCCTCTTGTGTTTTTTTTGTAACTAATAATTTATTGCTATGGTTAATGTAAAACGTCTATTTTGGGCAGGCTTGTCTCTTTCTTGTCTGTCTTTCCAGGGTTTTGCTCAAGATGCGGTAGTGAAGAGAGCCGAGATTGAGCAATCAAAGGATATTGATATCAATTCTTGCATTGCAGTGGGTAAGGATGGCATGATTCTTACTGTTATAGATAAGGATAAGCAGACTGAGAGACACAAGCAGACCGTCTCTTACTGGAAGTATGATAAGGATTTGAAAGAAGAGAAGTCTGTCGACATCGTTTCTTCCGAATACCGTAAAACAGAGTATGTCATTTCGAATGATTATTTATATCACTTTGGCTATGATTATGACGGTGAGTTCTCCATTACCCAAATCGATGCGAAGACGTTGGCTAACAAGCATATTGAATCCACTTTGGGTAAGAAGATCGATTTTGACTTCTCTGGCGCTATCGGTTCGGATTTTTATATCGCTGGTAGAAGGAGAGAGATCCCTTTCGTGTATTGCAGGAATGTGGTGACGGGCAAAGAGTCTAATGTCGATTTGCCTGTGGTGGATAAGGATGACTGCTCGCTACTTTGCTTCCAAACAGACGAGACGACCCAGGAGGCCTATTTGGTTGTGAAGGATGGGAACAGGAAAGTTGGTACTTTTTTGACTTTCTATGCGTTCAAGGATGGCAAACAGATTTCCAGCTGTAAAATTAAGTCTTCTGACGAAAATAAGTTTTTGATGTCTGCTTCTGTCTCTAAGACAGGGGATGCTTCCTATGTGATTTCCGGTACTTACGGTCTGTCGGAACGTAAGCAGAGACTCTCTTCCGGTGTCTTTGTTTATAAAGTGGAGAAGGGTAAAATCGTCTTTGAAAATTTCACAAATTATCTGGATATCACAAATTTCAATTCTTATCTGTCTGAACGTAGGCAGGAAAAGATTGAACATAAGAAAGAGAAAAAGGAGAAGAAGGGCGAAGAGTTTTCTTTGAACTATATGATGCTCCCTTATGCTATTCAGGAGTTCAACGACCATTATGTTTTAGTCGGTGAAGCATATTACCCTACTTATCGTACGGAGTTAACAACTATATACGTGAATGGTAGAGTCCAGACAAGTACCCGTCAAGTGTTCGATGGCTATTTCTTCTCTCATTATTTCCTTTTGGCATTCAATCAGAAGGGTGAGACAATATGGAGTAACTCATCTCCTATGTCTGTTAGAAAATCCTTTATCGCCTATCGCCACTTGTCTGTCAGCAAGGAGCAGGAGGATGTGAGCGTTGTTTATCCTTCTTATACGGAAGTTATCAGCAAGGTATATAATGAAAATGGCGTGAAGAGTGAAGTGAAGGTACCTTATGCGGAGAATGGTCAAAAAGTTTCTAAACTTAGGGAACTCGATACGCAATATTGGTTCGATAAGACTTTCTTGTCTACTGGTTACGAGAAAGTGAAGGATGAGAACGGCAAGCGTAGAGTATTCTTTATGGATAAAATTATGATCCCGTGAGAATAGCTGTCAAGCCTATTGGTCGTTAAGACTTTCATAATAGGGCATCATCGTGAAACATTTTGCGGTGATGTCTTTTTTTTTGTGTGTTACCTGCTCGTTTTGGAATGCTTCGAACCGAAAAATGATTATATTTGCCTATGGAAATACGTCTCCCGTGTGGATGGTCCGCATAAACGAATTTGAAATAAGAAATTTAATTGTATCAACGATGAAACTGATTGATAAATATATTCCTTCTGATTATTACGATGCTGTCTCTGAACGGATCAATAGGACTGAACCGCTCTCTCCGGATGATATCTTCGAACGGATGTTTTGTGAATTCCCCAAGCCGGTCGCTTGGCTGATGGATTTGAGGAATCGTTTGGTGAAACCGTTCGGATTAGAGGCGGGTGACGGCTTCCGTCGTCTCGTCGATGAAAGGAGTGGGGAGGAAATCATCCTTTGCAAGCATGATAAGCATCTCTCTTTTTGGATCGGTATCTATTGCTCCCAACCTGACCAAGGCTGGCAGGATGCCTCTGTCACTACGGTGGTTAAATTCAATAATTTTTTTGGTAAATTATATTTCGCCGTCATTTGGATCTTCCATAAAGTGTTGGTCAAGACGCTCTTCCGTAAGGCTATTAAATAGTCTGATGTTGTTGTATTTAAATTGCTTTCCCTGTTTTGTTTGTCGATAAATTTGTTATTTTTGTTCTATTGTATTAGAGCATATTATACTCAACCTTAATATCTTATACCAGTGATTAGGTATCGTCACATATTCTCCTTGCTCCTGCTCTTCGTGGGTTCCGTGGCGCTTCGTGCCGCCTCTGTGGAGTATGGGTTCTTCGACCATTTCACCACTAAGGATGGGCTGGTCTCTAATCGTGTGTTTTCTATTGATCAGGATGCTGACGGATTCGTGTGGATCGCTACGGATTTCGGTTTGGAGCGCTTCGACGGGCAATCGTTCAAACATCATCGCAAGGACGATTATGCGAATATGACGAGGGAGGATTTCCTTTTCGTCCACGCTTTGCCATGCGGACGTGTGGCGGCGGGCGGCTACTCTGGCTTGTATGTGGAGTATGACCCGCTGGCGGATAGCGTTTGGGCGGGTAGCATACAGGGGGGGACTTCTTTCTTCCAGGAGACGATGAATGTCTATTTCCGTGGCGACAAACAATATCTCTATACGGGTGCGGGTGTTTATACTTACGATGAACAAAATCATTGCTACGCTAATCAAAACGCACTTTACGAGGGTACACGCAACCGCTTCACCCGCGCGATGTTTGTGGACGAATATGACCGTTATTGGTTGGGATCCATGGACTCGATGATGGTCTTCGACGCGGATGGCAAGCAGATTTATGGTTATGTGCCGCAGGGCGACGCTTGCAGCTTCGTCCGCACGATGGTTCCGCTGAACGATTCGTTGCTTATTGTGGCGGGGCAGACTTCCGAAGTGTGGATTTTTAACGTGAAGGAGAAGTCCATCCAAGAGCCTATCGTGGTGAAGACGCCTTTCGATTGCATCACCAATATCGTCCGCGACGAGGCGAACCGTTTCTGGATCGCTACGGATGCCTTGGGTTTGTGGTATACGGATGATTTACTGAGCCCTGAACCTGCGTTCACCAACTTGGTGCCTTTCAACGCTTCGGTGGAAGAGGTGCGGAAGATTTATTGCTTGATGAAGGACTCCAAAGGTGATATCTGGTTCGGCACGCAGAGTTCGGGTGTCTGGCATTATCGTAAACATAACGCGACGGGTATTACCTGTTCTTGGAACTTCGGCTTCCCTTCGGTGGTCTGTTCTTCGTTTCAGGATGATGGTCGCGGCGGATTGTTGGTGGGCGTGGATGGCGGCGGTCTCTTCTCGTTGGACGATAAGTTCCATGTGAAGCCTATCGCGAAGTTCCCGAATAATAACATTTCGGGTGTCGTTGCGCAGAAATCGAACGTTTGCTATGTCGCCTCTTGGGGTGGCGGCGTCTATCGCTGCGACCCGAACACGGGTGTGTTCGAACGTGAACGTTTCGACGGTGTCGCTTCTCCGTCTAACTGTTTCTTCGGTATCAAATCTGTTAACGGTTCCGACTTGGTGGCTTGCTCTTCGGGTGATGGCTACTATCGACTGAGGTCTGGTTCTTCTTCGTGGAAGAAGGTTCAGTTCCCTGACTCGCTTTCCGATCTTGATAATGGTTGGATCCTCTCTGTCTGCGCTGGCGACAAGGGGGATTTGTGGGTCCTCTCGTCCAATATGTTGTGGCGTGAGACGAATGGTAACTATGTCTTGTATGAAAGGAATACGGATACGACGGATAATCTTTTGGGTCTTATCGACATGATTTCGGACGGTGAGGGTGGCATTTTCGTCGCCACGAACCGTGGCTTGGCGCATTACCGCCCTGATTCTCCTAAGCCTGAATTGCTGGATTTCGTGCCACATGCCTATTTCCGTGACATCACGAAGGATGACGACGGTCGTTACTGGGTGGCGGGCGACGAGGGTATCCTCTCTTTCGATTACGCGAAGCGGGAGTGTTCTCGCTTGCCTGAGAACTACATCGACGTGAAGTCTTTCCTCTTCCAGCCTCGCTCTAGTTTCAAGGCGAAGGATGGTAAACTCTATTTCGGCACGAATGAGGGTTTCATCAGCGTGGATCCTCTCCGTCTGTCGTTCGACACGGTGATTCCTTACCTCTCTCTTTCTCAGTTGTATCTGGGAGGGAAGAAGGTCTCTGCCTCCTCCGAATTCATGGCTGGAGTGCCTTTGTCTAAGATGGCTGAGCTGCGGCTGGCGTATGGGCAGACTGACATTGCCTTTGATGTGGATGTGATAGATTATTCGGACGCTGACCGTGTGCAGTGCCAGTATAGGTTGGTGGGCTTGCAGGAGGAGTGGCAACTGCTGCAGGCAGACCGTAAGGTGAATTTCTCTTATATTCCTACGGGCGAATATACGCTGGAGGTGAGGGCTTTCCGAACGAATGTGGCTTGCGAGGAGAAGATTGTCTCTCTCCCGCTTATCGTCTTGCCGCCTTGGTGGAACACGTGGTGGTTCTATGCCTTGGCGGGCTTGCTTGCCCTCGTGCTCGTCTATCTTGTTTTCAAGTGGAGGATGAAACGTCTGATCGCCCAAAAGAATATGTTGAACGAGCAGGTGTCGCTCCGTACCATGGAGCTGCAGAATGCGCTGAAGGATAAGGATAGCTTGATTTCCGTAATCGGTCACGACTTGAGGAATCCTATGTTTGCGATTGTGGTCGCTTTGGAGAATTGGCTGAACAAGGAGCGGGAGATGTCGCCTGAGAGCCGGCACTCGCTGATTTCGGATGTGCGGGATTCCGCCAAGACGCTTCAGGGTGAGATGCTGAAGCTTTTGGATTGGGCGCAGTCTAAGAATGAGGACCTTGTCTGCAAACCGCAGGACTTCGATTTGTTGCCGGTGGTGGAGGATGCGGTGCAGCTGACCGCCGCTCAATTAAAACGTAAGGAAATTGTTTGTGAAAAACGTATATCGTTGGAACACAAGGCTTTCGCGGACTCTCGTATGATCAGTGCCGTGGTGCGCAACCTCTTGGGTAATGCGGTGAAATTCACGGGTCAGGGTGGAACTATCACTGTGGGCGCCTCTGAGGAGAATGGTTCTATCGTTCTCTTCGTGCAGGATTCGGGCGTGGGTATGGCTGAGGAGACGGTTCGTAGCCTCCTTTCTGAGGGACGTGTGGAGAGCACCGATGGAACCGATCATGAGCGCGGTACCGGCTTGGGTCTGGTCATGTGCAAGAAATATGTCCAACTCAATGGGGGAACTTTTGATGTCGCCAGCAAAGTGGGCGAAGGCACACGCTTCACCATTACCTTGCCTGCCTCTGAGGCGAAGGTGGTCTTCGAGGAGGATGTGAAGCGAACTCTCTCCGATAAGAGCGAGGAGACTCGTGAGTGTTTGGCTGATAATGTGATTCTGATGGTGGATGATAATCCGCTTATCTGCGAGAATATGAAGACTTTGCTCTCCGATTTCTGTGAGGTCTTGGTGGCTCACGATGGTCAGGCGGCGTTGGATGTGGTGAGGGATAATGATGTGGACCTGATTTTGAGCGACGTGGATATGCCTGTCATGAACGGTATCGAGATGTGCGTCAAGTTGCAGGGCGACGAGCTCTTCTCCCACATACCGATTCTTTTCCTTTCGGCGCGGACCGATGAGAGCGACCGCCTCTTGGGTCTTACCCAAGGTGCGATAGACTATATTCCTAAACCGTTCAGCCAAGAGGAACTCATGGCTAAGTTGCGTAGCATATTTAAGTTACGCAAGCAGGAGCGTGCCTATTTGTTGGCGCAGTTGATGAAGCTGACCTGGGCAAGCGGGTTCAGCACCGTGATGGGGCTGGCCGCCTGGTAGTTGCGCATACGGCAGTTGACACCGGTCACGACGACATATTTCGAACCGGCCACGGTCATGAAATCGTAGGACTGGCCGAAATTGGTCAGGGCCGGGTTGTTGCCGGAGAAGCAGTCTACGTTGGTGAGCGACAGGTGGCCCTGGCCGGTCACATAGACCGGGTGGATGTCGGATACCGTCCCGGAGGCCGACGCGTTGGCGATGATGGAGCCCTGGGAGACTTCCCAGCCCCTGTTGAAGGGGCCGTCACCGTCCTTGAAGATGCCCACGTTGACGCAGTCGAAATTGAAGTTTGTCATCTGTCCGTAGGTCGCGGCGCCCAGATAGATGCCGCCGTAGCTTCCGAATGTGAAGATGTCCATACACTGGGCGTTGTCCGTATGGTCGATACGGAAAGTATAGTTGCGCTGCTTCACCACACGGTCGATTACCGGCTTGGTATAGCCCTTGCCGAACTCCCTCTGGTTGGCGGGGTTGACGTGGCAGTGAAGGATGCGGGGTATGTCGTAGCAGTGGTCGATGGCGATGAACTGGCCGCTCAGGGGGTAGCCGTAGCAGTGCTCGAAGAGTATCTGCTCGCAGGGGCAGTCCTCCGGGGCCCGGAAATCCATCGCGAAGGTCTCTCCATAGAAAGTCAGACAGGAAAGGGTGACGCCCTGGGCTGCACGGGTGTGGGAGACCTGGATAGTGGGAGGATAGACCTTGATGCCCTCCGTGGTGTCGAAAGGCTGGTCAGGGTAGTAGAACTGGATACCGCGCAGCTGTGTGGCGGACTCCACGGTCAGGAAGGGGTTCGAGTCGTCCACGATGATGAACAGCGACCCCGTCGGCTCCCCTTTGTCGTTGACGGTGCCACGGCCCGTGGGGCCATGCACACCGACAAGGGAGACATTTTTCTTCAGAATTATACCGCTCTGTATGCGGTAGCCTCCCTCCACGGGAGTGACATACAGGGAGGCTCCGCGGCTGCTGGCCCAATCGATGGCTTTCTGCAGGTTCGTCTTGTTTGTGCCGGGAGTGTTCTCAGGCCTGACATCGAACTCCTGGATCGACACAGGCTGGCCTTCGGCATAGTTGATGATGACGGTATCCCGGAACTCGGTGCGTATCTCCTTTATGACTGTCTCCTTCTCGATCTTGGTGCAGGAGAAGGACAGCGCGAGACATGATGCGAGCAGAAGCAGTGCGGAACTCTTGTTCATAATTAAAAAAGGGCCCGGCGGACGCCGGGTCCGACAGTTAGGGATATCGATTAAAGTTTCACGAACCTGATGTCATCGATCTTGTAGGTGTAGGGCTTTGCAGGAGCGCCCTGAGGAGTGAACACTGCACGGAAGTAGTTGAACTTGCGGATGTCACGCTTCGAAGTGGCGCTGACATCTCCGGCAGCCTCGCTGAACTTGAGGGTGATCTTGTTCCAGCCTGTCTGGAAGCTGATGTCACCGGGAACCTTGGCCCAAGAGTAGTTGTGCTGGTCGTTGATGAGCTCGCTGCTGAGTTCGAACACGCAGTGCATGCCGCTCTTGAATGCGTCTCCGTCGCTGACATAGAGCCAGAACTCGAGACCGGAGTTGCTTTCGTCCATGTTGATGGGGAGAGCCGTCTCGAGGCCGGGCCACATTTCAAGTCTGTAGTTGGAGGTAGGACCGGCGATGATGTGGTCGGTGACGGCGAATGAGCCCTTGCCCTCCTTCTTGTCAGCCTCGTCGAGAGAGCAGAGGAACAGGTTGTTGTCGGTCATGCGGTCGAACCACATGTCGAAGTTGTCGCAGTTGTCGAACTCGGTCCAGTCGACGATGCGGAGCTGATCGATGACAAGCTTGGCTCCGGTAACGGCGGCAGAAGGATTCTGATAGAGTCTGAAGTTGTTGATTCTCTTCAGGTTGATCTTGTTCCAAGCGGGATCGACCGCAGCGACGGCATCAAGAGGGATGACCACGTTGTTCCATCCGTTATGAACGGCCTGTTTTGCCCTGCTGTCAGCGCCGGTAGCGTTGGAGAAGATAACGGTCCAGGGTATGCGGAGGAGTTCGTTGTCAGTGGTACCGTCGCTTGAAAGTCCCAATCCGCCCTGACCGTCGAAGTTGAACTTGGTGATGTCATCGATGAAGAGCCTGATGAACAGGGCAGGATTCTTGTCGTTATATGCAGAAGCATCGATGGAGGCATCCCAGGTCTTCTCGACAGCCTTGTAGTTCGCCACGTTGATGGTGATCTTCTGGGTTCCTGCAACATATCCTTCGCCAAGGTCGACATTGACCTTCGTTCCGTTGACCTTCTGGAGCCAACCGGAGTTGTCGGAGAGGTTTCCGATGGCAACACCATGCTGGTAGTCGGCGGGTTTCACGGTAGGAGCGAGCACAGTGACGGGGCACTCCACCTTGTTGCCGTCGGCGTCGGTGACGGTGATTACAGTCTCACCGGGAGCAACAGCGGTGAACTTGGCCGCCTCATTGCTGACCACAGCGGCATTGCCGGTCTCCCAGGTGGGAGAAACGACGTCTTCCCTGTCGGCATAAGCCTCGGGGGTGCCGTACCAGGCCTGCTGGTTCATGGCCTTTCCGCCAACCCTCATGACAGCCTTCTTGAACTTGAGGAAGATGCTCTTGGGCTCCGGCTTCACGGTAATCTTGCAGCTGGCGCTTGCAGACGCGTTGTCGACTGAAGTCACTTTGATGGTGGCCTCACCGGCAGCGACTGCGGTGATGACACCCTTATCATCCACGGATGCGATCTTGGCGTCGCTCGTCTCGAATTTGAGACTCTTGTTGGTGGCGTTCTCAGGGGTGATGGTGACCTTGTTCTCGAAAGTCTCGCCGATGTTGAGAGTCTTGTCGGCAAGTTCGAACTCGACTTTCTCCACGGGGATGGCCTTCTCGGTCACAGTGACGGTGCAGCTGGCGGAAACGCCGCTGCCATCGGTTGCAGATGCTGTGATCTTGGCGGTACCGGCCTTCACGCCGGTCACAGTGCCGCCGTTGTCGACAGTCGCGACAGCGCTGTTGTCGGATGCCCAGCTGAGGGTCTTGTTGTCAGCGTCTGACGGATTGACAGTGGCTTCAATCTTGACGGTGCTGCCCTCGACGACCGATGCGGCGGTCTGATCGAGCTTGATGGACTGTACCTTCACGGGCACAGGCTCCTTCTTGCAAGCTGCAAAAAGAGTGACGCAGGCAAGAAGCGCAATGATTACTTTTTTCATAAATGTGTGATTAGTTGGATAATGATTAAGTGTTGGAACTATTTATTCTTCATCTTCGGGCGCAAGGCCCTGCTTGTAGTAGCGCATGCCGTCGAGCTTGACCGTCACGCCGGCACTGATGTCAGGCTTGTAAATGCGGAAGTAGTTGACGGCTTTCAGGTTGATGGCTCCCTTGGCCTCCGCGTCGGAAAGCTTGAACTCGAGCAGATTCCAGCCCGTGGTGACGTTGGGAAGCTTCCAGACGAGGGCGTTGGAATCCGCAGCGCCGCCGCTGGAGACCTGCACGGTGCCTTCCTTGGCGTTGAACGCATCGCCATCGGACACAAAGAGCCAGAAGCGAAAGAAGCCGTCCGCCCTTGCGGCAGGGGCATAGTAGGCCTTCGGATAATTCCTCGCAAAGGACAGGCTTCCTCCAGTGGAGGTTACAGACATCGAGCCTTCTCCCTCCATGAAATCGCCTTCGTCGACGGTGACCTCACCGGGACCGCTCCAACCGGCCTCATCCTCACAGGCATCCACGAGGGTCTTGTAGTAGAACCTGATCTCATCGAACTTGACCGTGGTCGGTCCTGTCTCCTTGAGGTGGTAGAAACGGAACCAGTTGAGCTTCTTGGGCCGGATGCTTCCCATCGCATTGCCTTCAGGCAGAGAAAGGTCGAGAGTCTGCCAGCCGGACCTGAGGTCGAACTGGGCGAAAGTCCAGCATATCTCCTCCTGGTCGAATATACCGGCGCTGCCTATCTCGATCTGGCCGTTGGCGCTCTGCTCGAAGTGGCTGGCATCTGACACATAGAGCGTCAGGAGCATGTGGGCTCCCTCCATGGGGATGCTGCTGATGTCGTAGCTGGGGATTCTTGAGCCCTCCTCACCCGGTGTGATGAACTGAGTGTATCCGGGGCCGCCCTGATCCTTAGAAGTCGCTGAAACCGAACCGCTTCCGGACTTGAAGTCCTTGTCATCCCATACGAATGACTCCACGGTCTTGTGAGGCTCCCAGTAGTCGAAGTGGTCGAAGAGATCCCAGCGTATGCCTATCTCCTTCTTGGGAAGCTCCTTCTTGACTATGTGGAGCTGAACGGCCCCGGCGTAGTTGTACTTCGCCTCGGAGACCGATGTGAGGGCGCCGACCCTGAACCAGTAGTCCTTGTCGTTCTCGAGGGTGGTGAGGGGCATCTTGATCGTGAAGACCTGGTCAGGGGAGACCTTCTTGCCGACTGAAACCCTGCACGACTTGTCTCCGCTGTTGTTGATGCTGTATGACACATGCGGGCTCTCGTCACAGAAAAGGCCGACCTCCTTGACCTCGTCGTCCGTGCAGCGCTCGACCGAGAAGCGGGCATACACCTTCTGCTTGTCCTCCACGAGCTCTATGCTCTCGGCGTGGATGCGGCAGTAGGGCTTGGTGGTGATGTCGAACTCAGTGGGTCCGGAAATCGTCATGACGGTCTCCTCAAGCGGGACGAAATTGGTCCTGTTGGCCTTGAGGGAGTACTGGCCCTTGAACATGTTGTTCTCGCGGTAGGTGCCATCGGTCTTGAAATTGAGGTAGCGCGAAGTCTTGGTCGGATAGCCCAGCTCGATCATCTCGATCTGGGAGCCCTCGCTCCCTATGTCCTGAAGTATCACCTCACCTGTTTCGGAGTCGACGGCCTTCCCATACAAAGCCGCGTCCGGTCCGGGATAATTGTCGCCCAGGCACGCCGTGAGGGCAAGTGCCGCAAGCGGGACTGAGATATATTTCAATATTCCTTTCATATCTGTCAGCATTAGAATTGAGGGTTCTGCACAAGACCGTTGGCTGAGAGGCCGGGGATGCCCCTGTAGTACAATTTGTCGGCAAAACGCTGGAAGTTGGTTTGCTGGACATACTCACGCACGAAGATGTACTTGTTGGTGCGGAGGTCAAGGACAGGAGTGAGGGACCCTCTCTTCTGCCCGTCGAATATCTTGTGGAACTCGCGCCTGCGGATGAGGTCCCAGGTGCGGGCGTTCTCAAGGCACAGCTCGGCGCGGCGCTCGCGCAGGATGTTCTCGAGCGTCGGTTCGATGTCGACCGTATGGCCGGCCCTGCGGCGGGTGCGGTTGAGGCACTCCCTGGCGATGCCGGCATCGCCTTGGCCGCTTTCAGCCCATGCCTCGGCGTAGTTGAGAAGGATTTCGGCGAAGCGTATGTCCATCCAGTCGGTCGTGGACTCGTTCCACACGGAACCGGAGGATTCGTAGGCGGGATCGAGATATTTGCGGAAGCCGAAGCCTGTTCTCGTATTGTTACCGGCATTGGTGCTGAAGCCGGAGAAGAACTTCTGCTCGTTGGCTCCGAACTGGTAGTGTATCTTCCCGTCGGCACCGACATACTCGGCCTTGATGTCGCCGTTGACATCCATCTTGACCTCACCGGACGTGAGGATGACGCCACCCTGGATGACTATCTTTGTGTCCTTCCACATTGAACCGGGAAGAATCGTCACGGCCGCGAGGCGGGCGTCCTTGCCGTCGAACATCCTGAGGGGATCCTCGAACTGGATGTAGTCACGGTTGGCGTTGTATCCGTCGTAGTCGAACTTGTCGCCGTCGTAGGTCACGAACTTGGCGCTGTGTCCGGGGTCGGCGTAGTTCTCGAAGTTCTCAGCAAACTCGAGAGAAGGGTTGTAGCGGCCCGGATGGGGCCATGCACCGCCGGTCTGGGCGGGGTTGCCCCAGCTGTCCTGGTTGGAGCCGTACTTCCTTCCCTTCTTGAAGAATCCCTTGACGAACATCGACTCGCAGAGGGCGTCCTCGGGCTTCTGGAACATGTGGATGATGTTGTTGGTCGCCTCCTGAGGGTCCTTCGGTGTCGGACAGTAGAGGGAATAGCGGCCGGAGTCCATGATCTTCCGGCAGGCGTCGATGCACTCGCCGTAGTAGCGGTTCATGTCTTCAGCCGTGAAGCCGCCGACGAGTTTCTGGTCGACTGCCGGGCCGCTCAGAGGGCACTCGTTCCAGTACTTGGCAAGGGAGGCGGCAAAAAGGGCGGCGCGGGATTTATAGGCAAGCGATGCCCATTTGTCGGCCCTGGTGTGGTATGAGTTGCCGTCGCCCAGGCGTGAAGCAGCTTCGTCGAAGCACCTGAGAACGTAGTTCCAAGTCTCGACTTCAGTGCTGCGCGGGACCTTGAGGGACTCGATGTCGGACATGTCGCCGTTCTCCTCGATGATCGGCACTCCGCCGTAGCGGCGGGCAAGGGCGAAGTAGAGAATGCCGCGTACGAACCAGGCCTGGCCGAGAAGCTCGGCCGTGGTCTTCTCGTCAGCATCCTTGAGGCCTTCTATGCTTTTGAAGAATGCATTGAGGTCGTTGTTGAGGACATAGGCGCCGTCCCACCAGCCGTAGTCGCCGCCACCGACGATATCCTCGACCTGAGAGCCGATGCAGTCGTCCGTGAGGACCCAGGCGAAACGGCCGTTGTTGTTGGGGTCGCCGTCGTTGTAGTGGAAACTGCTGGAGTAGCCGGGAGGCGTGGTGTTGGGATTGAAGGTGAAGTCCTCGATCGGCATCTGGTAGTACAGGTTGGCGAGGAATGCCTCGATGCCCTTGTCCGAGGAGAAAAGAGCGTCCGCGGACACCTTGTCCGTGGGGGAAACTTCAAGGAAATTGCAGGATGCCGCACCCAGCAGCACCGCGAGCAGGACTATGGTTGTTCTGATAAGTTTCATGGTTCCCGAGCAGTTAGAAGTTCAGATTGACACCGGCGTTGATTGTCTTGAGCAGAGGATAGTTCCAGCCGAGATCGTTCTGGCCGGCCACCTTCTCCGGATCGTATGCCTTGACGTACTTGTTGCAGAACGTTGCGACGTTGTTGACGTTGACAAAGATCCTGATCTTGTCGATATGGGCCTTCTTGAGGAACTTCTGGTTGAAGGTGTAGCCGAGCTCGATGTTCTTCAGACGCACGTATGAGCAGTCCTTGTATGAC
>CALCUH010000127.1 GCA_937907165.1 uncultured Bacteroidales bacterium
ATAAATAATTTAACGGTTTTATTAATTCTTCATTTTTCTTTCCATTCGAAATAAATACATTTGACATAGCTACTTTGATGCCTTTTTTGGTTAACTCATCAAATAGATTAAAAAGATTGAAAAAGCGGACAACATAACCGCCGCGCCCCTGACAGCCAACTTGGCATAGACGCCAGAGACGAGACACAATCCCACCAACATCTCCGCAAAGAGCAGTAGGCGGGCCAAATAAGACGAGACAGCCAAATTGAACCAATCGAAACCATAAACATAGAGTTCAAAAGAATCGACGGATATGAATTTGAGGATGGCGGAGAGGATAAAAACTACGCCAACAATTATTCTACATGAATATTTCAGTCTAACGTCTTGAAGCATTTATTCTTTAGCGATGCAACTCATGTCTTCTGAGTCTTCCAGCTCGGAGCAACTACCCTCCATGTCGTAAAATTCAGTGACAGTCGAGGAATCACCATTGTTTGTCGTACATTGGCAATCATTCGTACTAGCCGAACAAGCTGAAATCATCGAAAAAACGATTCCTAAAAAAGGAATAACTACTACTTTTTTTCTGAACATAATACAAAATATAAATTCTACAGAACGTATTATCTTCCGCAAAAGTAACACAATGCGTGATACTATCCAAATGCGGAATTTCAACATTCCACAAAATCAAGCCTTAAATTTCAAAACAACGCCATTGTTTTGTTTCACATCAACCACAAAACCCTCGTTTGGCGTTAACATTCTTTTCGATTTCTTTCCAGTGAGCAACTCCGTGAACTCACCCTTCTCCATCTGAGGAATACCCAAAACCTCGAAAGCGTGTTGCGGAATATTCACCTTCAAGCTCACGTCGTTGTTTTCGAAATTGACGACAATCAACAGACATTCGTTCTCCCACTTGCGTAAGAAGGCGAATTGTTTATTCGTATTATAGTCAGGATTCATAAAATTGGCATAAGTCAAATCGAAGAAGGTACCGTCAGAAATCGCCTTTTCGGTTTTGCAGACATTAAACAGCGAAGCGTAAAAAGAGCGCAACGCCTTCTCCTGCTTCGTGGATTTACCCTCCAACCAACGTTGAACAGTAGGGACAGCCCAATAATCAAAAATCGTCGTGCGTCCGTCGACGCCGCTAAACCCAGCCTTATCCATCGCCTTCTCACCCAGCTCCTGACCGAAGTAGAGCATAGCAGGACCCTGATTGATGCAAGCGGAGACAATCATCGCAGGTTTTCCCTTCTCCGCATCGGAAGCGAAGAAATCGGAAGCGATACGCTGCTCGTCATGGTTCTCCAAGAAATTCAGCATTCTTGTTTCAATACCATCGAGGCTCTGCCAACACTTCGTGATGTCGTGGCAAGGAATCTCATTGCGCATAACGCCACGGAGCGTATCATAAAGACCCACCTTGTCGTAAAGATAGTCAAAATGACCTTCGAAGATAAAACGTCTATATTGAGATGGGTCATACGTCTCGGCAATGAAGATGACATGAGGGAAAAGCTCCTTCACGGAAGGAATCACCCAGTTCCAGAACTCCACAGGGACCATCTCCGCCATATCGCAACGGAAGCCGTCCACCCCTTTCTTACACCAGTAGACGAGGATGTCGAACATCTTCAGCCAAGTATCCGGCTTAGAAGAGATATCCAGGAAATGATTGTTATGGTAATCGACACCGTAATTAAGCTTCACGGTCTCGTACCACTCGTAGATACCCGGGTTGTTAGCAAAATAATCATTGCCCGTCACCTTGCAAGGCATCTCCGTATAAGGCTCCTTCTCGCCCGCGTAAAGATCCAAATGCGCGGCGAAAGGCTGATTCACTAAATAGTAAAAATTATTCTGATTAGAGAAGAAAACCTCCTTCACATCGTCCTCCCCCAAATCCTTAACGCCCTTAGGCTTCGCATCGGAGTGATATTGACGGGCCACATGATTCGGCACGAAATCCATGATAAGCTTCAAGCCCGCCTTATGCGTGCGCTTAATCAGATCGTCATACTCTTTTCTGCGGTTAGACACCTTCACGGCAAGGTCAGGATCCACGTCATAGTAATCCTTCACCGCATAAGGGGAGCCCGCCTTGCCCTTCACGACAGCGGGATGATCCTTCGGAATACCACACTTCCCGTAATCAGTCTGGGTGGCATGTTCGATGATTCCGGTGTACCAAATATGGGTGAACCCCATGCTTCTGATGTCAGATAAACGTTCATCCGTAAAATCAGCGAGCTTACCGCAGCCATTTTCAGCAAGGCTGCCGTTCTCCACCAACTTCTTGTTCATGTTTCCGAAAAGCCTCGGAAGCACTTGGTAAATAATAATTTTATCCATATCACACACAGAATAATAAGCATAAAATAAAGAGGAAAGACCCAAAAAGTTTCGGAAACAGAATCATTTCCCCATTCCATAACGCACCGTAAGCAAGTACGACAAAGGACACGCGATCGAAAAACGACCAGTGTCCTTTGATTTTTTTATTCAAACAAGACTCCGAAAAGAATCAATCGAAGTAGCTTGAGCCGTCGAAGCAATGGGTGCAGACCTGATCCTTCGGCAAGCCGATCGCCTCAACTAGATCCTCCACCGTACAGAAACGGAGAGAAGAGAGGTTGAATGTGGCGCGGATATCCTCCACCATCTTCTTATATTCAGGAGAATCCGTCGTCCGGTACTTCTCCAAATTCTTATCATGCGCGCCCTCAAATTTCTTGATGATACGGCGGGTGATAAGATCAAGTTCACTGTTCTTAGAGGCGAAATTAAGGAATTGGCACGGATAAATCAACGGAGGACAAGAAATTCTCATGTGCACCTCCTTCGCACCATAACCATACAAAGCGCCGACATTATCGGAGAGCTGCGTTCCGCGCACGATAGAGTCGTCGCAGAAAATCACGCGGCTACCGTTCAGCAACTGCTTGTTCGGAATCAACTTCATCTTAGCCACCAATTTTCTTATCTCCTGAGTAGCAGGAGTAAAGCTACGAGGCCATGTAGGCGTATATTTGATCAAAGCCCTTTTATAAGGGATTCCGCTACCGTTCGAATAACCGATGGCGAAACCGATACCCGAATCAGGGACAGCAGCTACATAATCAGCGTCACATTTATCCTTCTTACCCATCAGGCAACCAGCGGCGTGGCGGGCGAAATCAACGTTACTATTCTCGTACGTGCTGACAGGATAGCCATAATAGACCCACAAGAAAGAGCAAACCTGCATCCTCTTGCCCGGAGCGCGCAATTGCTCGTAGTGGTCGGGGAACACATGAACGATTTCGCCGGGACCCACATTATAGCAAGGCTCGTAACCCAAGTTATGGAAAGTACAAGACTCGCAAGAGATGGCGTAGCCGTCCTCACCCTTAGCGATGACCACAGGGAGACGACCCAACTTATCACGACCGACGATGATACCATTCTCCGTCAAAATCATGACCGTGCAGGAACCCTGGATTTTTTTATAGACATTCTCTATACCCTCTTTGAAAGAGTCAGCCTCAGAAATAAGCAGAGCGACCAGCTCCGTTTGGTTAATTTTCCCGGAGCTCATCTCGGAGAAAGGCATCTTCTTATCGAGCAATTCCTGACCGAGTTGTTCGATGTTGTTGATGCAGGCGATCGTGGCGATCGCGAAACGTCCCAAGTGGGAGTTGATCAGAATAGGCTGAGCGTCCGTGTCGCTGATCACACCGATTCCGGCATTTCCCCTAAACTTAGACAAATTCGGTTCAAACTTAGTGCGGAAATAAGAATTCTCAAGGTTGTGGATGCTGCGGGTAAAACCGATTTCCGCGTCATACATAGCCATACCTCCACGCTTTGTTCCTAAATGCGAGTTGTAATCAGTTCCATAAAACAAGTCCATCAAACAACTACTCTTTTTGACCGTACCAAAAAAACCGCCCATTTTTTATTTATTATTTAAGATTGAATTATTGCTCTTAATGCTCTCCAGCTCCTTGTAGATACGCAACGCAGCCCATGCGTCCAAAGCCGCATAGCTCTTCTGCTTATCCGTCAGGGCATCGGCCTCCCAATTGGTGAGCCGCTGCGATTTGGAGATACGCATGTTAAATATGATCGCATAGATTTTGGACAAACTATTATCCTCGATGCCGAACTGCTTCACATAAGGTTGAAGATCGACAAAACCGGCCGGATTAAAATCCATCTGTTTATGTATCGCATTGAAATCATCCTTCAACGAAAGGCCGATCTTCAAAATGTTTTCGTTCTCGAAAAGAGGCTTCAAAATCTGCAGGCAGTTATTTTCCCTAAGACGGAACAAGAAACAAGAAGTCTCCGTCGACAATTGAGCGAGACACACCGCATTGGTTTTCCCTTTGGCGAAAGAGGGCTTCGTCTCGGTATCAAATCCCAGAACCTTCTCTTTCATCAAAGCGACCACCGCCTTCTTCGCATCCGTCTCTCCTTGGACCACATAGATGGATCCTTCGAATTGAGCCGTCTGCAATTGAGCGAGCTCCTCTTTTGCGATTGTCGGTCTAAACATCTCAGTCATTGAAAAAATCAACTTCGTTCTGTTCTCCGCCGAGATCCTCCCCTTCGGAGAGTTCGGCGTCACTATATAGTACATTATGGACAGCCCTCAACGCATTCAGCGCGGATTGGCCCCAATATGCCTTAAACTCATCGTTGCAACTGATGAGCGAATCGTTCATGATCGCCACATCCGCCGACTGGAAATTACCGATCATATCCCGCAACTGCTGATAGACATCAGTCAGATTCTCGGAAATGGTGGCAAGTATCGGTGTGTCACTGTATTGCATATCCTCGTGGAAAACCTCCAAATACTCGTCATGCGCCCCGATGATCGCCCTGATTTGCTCACGCACAGAATCATACTGCCTTTCGGAGACATAAGTTTCCAACTCGGAAAGCGAATAGGTATCCATTTCCGGGAGCAGAGCCATCTTTAAATATAGGAGAGGTAACAGTTTGGAGATTTTGTCCAAGAAGGCGCGTTCGTCCATACCCGCGCACCGCTCTATGAAAGAGCAATATTCCGCGGCAACGGTAACGAACTCTATAGTGTTCTTATCGTACACAGGATGTTGTGGGTATTCACTGGCACTCATCACTCATAAAATTTGACGCGAAGTTACAACTTTTTTGGAGACTAATAAGAAGAATTCCGACCCTTTTTATCCACATTTTCAAAAAAAATTTCCAACACTTTTTTCTTGCGGTCCCGCAAAACATCCAGTCAGTTCACCGCAAAAAGGGGCTGCTCATACAGTAAAAAAGGCGGGGAAACACATGTTCGCCTCCCCACCCCACGCCGTTTAATTCTTCAACAACACGCCCCCATCACTCAGATTTCGACCAATTGATTTTCTGGGAGAAATACATGATGATGCCTAAGATTACAAACAAGCCGAGGCTTCCCGCCAACATCGCGTAAGTCTCCATCTGAATCAACACGAAGATATAGAGATAGAGCACCGCCAGCATACCGCCGATGCAGAAAGCGGTCTTCTTAATCTTCAAAACGGCGGAAGTGTAGAGCGTCAGCATGGCGATCGTCATGCCACCGGCAACCACATAGGCAGGCGTAAAGCCGATATGTTCCGAGAAGGAGAGCAGTAAAGAGTAGAAGAGCGTGAGCGCCAAGCCCACCAGCAAATATTGAATCGGATGGACGTTCTTCCTTTGGATCATTTCGATGAAGAAGAATACGGCGAACGTAAGCACGATAAACAACATGCAATATTTCACGCACCTCATCGTCTTCTGGTAATGACCGACGGGAACCAACAAGTTCACACCGAAAGAGGAATCGGAAATCTCGCTCTTAAAGGCATCTTCTTCAAAAAGTTGGGGATAACTACGGTTCATATACGAAGTCTGCCAAGTACGGTCGAATCCGCTATCGGTAACAGTCGGATTGGCGGGAAGAATGTCGCCACAAAAACTCGGCGTATCACAATCAGATTTCAACCTAACAACCGTGTTCTTCCCCACCGGAACGAACTGAAGCGACTCGCTACCCTTCAGAGACAACTTCATGGAGAACTTCACCTCCTTTCCTTGCTCAAAGATTGCTTGGTCCACTTGAGCCGACAAACGTTTCACGCCACTGCATAAGCCGTAACCATCAGGCACCAAGCAATATTCCTTGTCGCCCAACTTAAGTCTCACCTCGCCCGAAACGCCCTTCAAATCGGAGATGTCGAAGCAGACCTTCACCAATTCCGTCGTTCCTTGTTTCGACAACTGAGCCACATCATCCTCCGACAACACAAAGGAACCATTCATCTCCAGCGGAACCTCATAAGTCATCACCTCATAAATGCTCCGATGTCTGAGACTACTCTTCATATCACCCGACACATTCAAGAAATCAGGCAAGAGCGTCATCGTGTTCGCATATTCTACATCCTCATATTTACCATCCGTTTTCACCTTTTCCCTCTTGACGCAGCCAAAGTTCAGATAAGGACCTGTGACCAATTGTCGTCCGCCCATCTTACTGAAAATGTCGGACATAGCTTCCCTTGCCGTCTGCTCCCTCTCTGAGATAGAGCTCTCAATCAACGCCTTGGGGATAAACATCAACAATATAATCACCGCCATCACAATCATTTTGATGGCTAACTTCTTGTTAGAAAAACTCTCTTTCTTCGGAGTCATCTCATTTAAATTAAAATCTTCTCTTTCCATATTATTAAATTTTTAAAGCACTTTGAATTTCAAAGTTAATTAGTAAAAAAAATATTAGTTTCCCATTGAATTTTTCAAAAAAGCCTCGAGCGCCTTCAAGTGTTCGGTGAATGCGGCTCTACCACTCTCCGTCACATGGAAGGTAGTGTTAGGCTTACGACCGATGAAACGTTTAGTCGACTCGATATACCCTAACTCCTCCAAACTGCGGGTATGGCTGGCGAGATTACCGTCGGTAAGATCGAGCAGCGACTTTAGGGCGGTGAAATCCATTTCGTCGTTCACCATAAGAGCCGACATGATTCCAAGACGCACCTTGCTCTCGAACGCTTTGTTGATATGTGTGAGATCGAAATTCATATCAAGCCTTCCTTTCGAACTTCAAATAAAAGACTAATCCATAAACAATATGGCAGACGCCAAAGCCCAAGCTCCAGAAGAGCAAAGAGTAGTTCATCGCACAAAAATCACAAACACCTAACAAAAGTTGCATATACCCCAAATACTTAATGGAGGAGAATGTGAAATTCGACAAATTAATAAGCGCCAAACCGTAGAATATGAGCATGAAAGAAGAGGTCAACCCGTAATGTCCTTGGTAAATCAACGCCAAGCAAAGGAAACCTCCTACAAGAAGCGGGAGCGCAAAGTTCCACAACATCATCCTGACCGTCTTATCCAATTTAAAAGAGAGATGGTTTTTATCCGCCTTCTTCTTCGAGAAAAGGAATATCGTGAGCAGAGAGACCACCAGAAGAATCAACGCTAAAGTCGTCAACATCGTGACCTTCTCATAATGGTACCATTGCGGATTTTGGATGATGTAATGAGCCATAAAACTTGCGCATAATGCGAAGAGCCCTACCAATGCGCAGGACAATCCACTGAGCGACAAGAACTTGGATGACCTTGCCATCATTTCGTGTATCTCCGATAACGTATTTATCACTTCTTTGTTATCCATACTCTTACTTTTAAAAAGAACTTTGTACCGCAAAGTTACATAAAAGATTCATTTCGCAAAGAATTTTTATGTTAGTTTTCAGCCATTAATTACTAACGCGCTAAAAATCAACATAAAAAAAATCCCGATAAAGTCAGATTTACTCTATCGGGATCATAAATAATCTTTTAAAAATGTATATTCAATAAATAATATATCCTTTATTCAAACATAAAAACGAAGCGATACAACATATTGATTATAAAAAACATTATCTATCAATAATTTTTAATCCGTTCCTGAATGGCGGTACAATTGCGTAAATAGTAAGTGAGCAAGACGACAGTCAAGACACATACACAGAAAGAGAAGAGCGGAGAATTGTTGCTCGCGAAGAAGTCATACAATCCATGAAGAAGAACCGGAACCGCATAAGCCAAAGCATATAGACTCTTACGGAAGCGTGGATAAATCTTCGCGAATGAGAGGAAGAAGCCCAGGATACCCGTTAATACCGCATGGAAGAACGGCAATGAGGTTAGACGCAAAATATTGCTGAAATAGGCTTCATTATAACCTAACTGCGAGTTCACGCTCATTTGGTACTCGACGCCTTCATATACGCCGAAAGCGACACCGGAAATCAAGCCGTAGAAGACCAGGGTTCTCGGAATCAACGGACGCTTGGTAAGACGAAGAATAATCAGAAGAGGAATGGATTTGACAAACTCCTCCGTAAGCCCGACACCAAGAACAAAGCCCGTCAGCGTGGAGAGCGAAGAATTTCCGTTGACCGCCGCATAAAAGGGATTCAAATGGTTGAGGTTTAATCCCCAAACCACAAAGATGAGCAACTGCGTGAAAAGGAAAATTTTCCATGTGAACTTCCGGTCGACTTGCGACGTGTTAAAGAAATAAAAGAAAAACACGCTCCAAAGCAAAGAAAAGTAGAGCGAAATGATATAAAACAACAAGAAGCCGTGGAAAGGCAACAAAGTCAGAGCGAGCGGAGTCAGACCGACAAAAGCAAGAGGAAGCAGACGGTTGTCCGCCGACCAGAACTTTTTCGAAAAGAGACCTTTCGGCAAAAGCAGATCAGAGCCAATTTGACGAATTTGTTTGGAGATGGAGCCATAATGGGAAGGCTCCACACTTAAATTCTGCTCTTTCAAATAGTCTCCCACATTCATGGTGGCGCTCCTTTTTTCCGGATCTGTCGTCACAGTATCGCACTTCAGGATTTTACCGTCACGAACCATTTGACCCAAAGTATCTCTATCATAAGGTCCGAAGACCGAAGCGTTGCGTATAATATAAACCATATACAAAATCTTTAAAAATTCGATTCAAATATACGGATTATTTGGATAACAAAAATATATACTTAAAATTATAGCAAAAGCAGCCATTATCGGGGCTGGAACAAAAGTACATCCCTTTGAAACAAAAAAGCAAAGCATTGGGAAACATATGTTGTACATTCGCAACGTCAATCAAACATAACACAGAATACTATTGTTACTGATAAAATCAGAGACCATGGAAAAGCATATTTAATTAAACATTAACAAAAACCAAAATACAATAAGGCAGCAACATTAAGGGTTTTCTAAAAGTTCATAAAACGCAACCGTTCACCACGGTTGCGTTTTTTTTAGAGGCTCAACAAAAGAAACATCTATGATACCATTATTTAAATTATTATATTCGCGGTGCGAATTAGAATTAGGCTAAGTGCCATAAACGAACAAATAACAAAACAATATGGAATATATGAATAAGCAACTAAAAAAATTGGCGGTAATAGCTCTAGGCTTGTCTCTTATCACAACCGCAGAAGCACAAATTGGGGGAAATTACACTTACGGCAGGAACATCAAAACGATGAAACTGAGGACGGGTCGAGGTATGGCTGACGCAAAAGCGATAAGCAATAGTCAGACAATACAAAAAGCGGATATGCAGAGTCCGATAGAAGAAACAAAGCCCATGAAACCGTTCTCTTTCATAGCGCATGAAATAGAGGACGCCTCCACGATGGAGAGTGCCACGGACAAAGCTCCGCAAGGGGGCGTAGACAACGCCCTACTCTTCACGGCGCAAGGTTTCGGCATGGACAAAGACAAATCTTACGAGAAGGCTGATAACAAAATCATCAAACTTGAACTTCCGAACACACTGACCATCGACGCGGCGAGCAACAAGATAGCTTCGGCAGCGGGTGCTAAAACCACGAAGCAAAAGGCGAGAGCCATTTTCACATGGATCGCGAACAACATCGCTTACGACTCCACAGCCAAAAACAAAAGCGTCGAGGAGGTGTTTGAGACACGTACCGCCACAAGCGACGGTTTCGCCGCGCTCTATAAGAAAATGGCGGATATATTGGGTATCAATTGCTACTTCGTGGTTGGAGACTTAAAGCCATGGGGCTATACGAAAGGAACGGAGACTACCTACCACGCATGGAACATCGTGACGGAGGGAAACAACACCCTCATCATGCTCGACCCAACCCTAGCGGCGGGACATATTGACGAAAACAAAGCATTCGTAGCTGATTTCAACGACGAATGGTTCGACGTGGATCCATATCTCATGCTTTTTTCACACTTGCCGAAATGCGGGCAATTTCAATACGTTGGAACCTACTTGACCCCCGCACAATTTTTGGACATTCCGAGAATTGAGCCAAGAATCAAATGGGCAGGTATCGACGAAAGGAACATCCAATCCTACCTCTACGGGCACAAAAAGAGTTGGTGTCCGCTCATCGTCAACGATTCCAAAGCATTTGAAAACGGCGTGAAAATTTCCAAACTGCAAATGGCGGAGAATCTAAAGATAGGGAAAGGGTACAAATTCAACTTCACCATACCTGAAAATAGTACGGTGTGGGCAAAGTTAGACGGGAAGAACTATGAATTGAAGAACGGAGAGGACGTCACACTAACACCCGAAAGCGAAGGTAAACTCACCTTCTTCTATGCGCACAAAGGCGCTGCAACCGGAGAAGTATTCCTCTCATACAATGTGACAAAAGAAGGGAGCGTCGAAACGTACATACGCGTTAACACGTTTCCTAAAAAGAGTTCTTACACCCCTGAAGAAGCTGATTTGATATGTCTGTCAACCGTAAATAGTCAAAAGCAATTGGTCATTTACCCAGGTAGAAAAGAGGTCCAGTTCGACGAATTCCGAAACAGAAATGATTTCGAGAGTTTGGATATTCCAAACTCAATAAAAAGAATCGGTTACCGCTCATTCGAGAATTGCGCAGGTCTGAAAACCCTAAACGTTCCAAACACGACAGATGAAATAGACGGCCGCGCTTTCTTAGACTGCTTCAACCTGTCAAGCGCCACAATCGGGGCGAAGGAAATCGGAGACGAAGTCTTTTGGGAGTGCAACAAAATGACCAAGTTAATATTCACAAGCAATGTGAAGGAAATCGGGAAGAGCGCTTTCGCTTACTGTACAAAACTGACAGATGTCTCCTTAGGCGAATCGACGAAAAAAGTGGGCGAATGGGCCTTCTGGACTGGCGGAGGACAATTGAGACTCTATCTGCCGGAAAGTGTAACAGAGGCGGAAGATTACATAATCAATCCTGTCGACAAACTTGTCGTTCCCGCCACATCCTACGCTAGGCAATACGCTCAGAAACAAGGATTAATGTTCTTGATTGAAGAATAAGCAAGTCGTATTTAGTCGACGAGGACACGTTTTATTCCACAAGCATAGAGTATCTTCATTATTAAGAAACTCAACAAGGATATTTACGACAAAGCGAACAAACGTCTGAAAATAGTTCGTATTTTCGCGAATGCAATTCAAAGCCCTCTGAGAAGAGGGGCTGACGTGATCAATAAGGAGTAAAAAAATCTTCTAACCTTCACGTCAGATGTCAAAAAAACATAGGAACAATGACGACGGACGAAAACATAAAAACGCTGGCCGACATTCAAGAGAAAGGCGAATGCGTGATCGTAAAAGTAAACGGACACGGAGGATTCAGACATAGAGTCATGGAGATGGGCTTCGTGAAAGGAGAGCGTGTGACTGTCCTAAAAAACGCACCGCTGCAAGACCCGATCGAATATCGAATCATGCAGAGCCACGTCTCCCTCCGCCGAAGCGAAGCGAGCCACATCGAAGTCATCAGCGTGGAAGAGAGCGAGTCGTCGATGAAGGACGAATTCAAAGGCACCTTCTCCGAAGAGACACAAATCAGATACAAGGAAAAAACAAAAACCATCACCGTCGCATTGGTGGGCAACCCCAACTGCGGGAAAACCTCCTTTTTCAACCATGCGACAGGTCTGCGGGAACATGTGGGCAACTACAGTGGCGTGACCGTCTCCTCCAAAATGGGCACCTTCTACCGCAACGACTACACCATCAACTTGGTGGATTTGCCCGGCACTTACTCCATCACAGAATATTCACGCGAGGAACTATACGTGAGGGAATACATCACGGAGAAACATCCGGACGTCATTCTGAACATCGTGGATTCCTCCAATCTGGAGAGGAACCTCTTCCTGACCACCCAACTCATAGACATGAACGTGAGGATGGTGATGGCTCTCAATATGTATGACGAATTGGAAGACAAAGGGCTCAAGCTGGACGTCTCACAACTTGAGAAGATGCTCGGATTCCCTTGCGCCCCGACCAATTCGAAGACAGGAAAAGGAATAGACCATATACTCGACCATATCATCACCGTCTACGAGGAGACCGATGAAATCGCCAAGCACATCCACATCAACTACGGAAACGAGCTGGAGGACGCCATCAGCAAAATAAAACCTTTGATTTCGGAACATACTGAAGTGGCGGTAGATTACCCGTTCAGATATGTGGCCATCAAATTGTTGGAAAACGATTCTGTCACCTACCAACACTTACAGAAACATTTAGGCGACATAGAGAATATCAAAAAGACAGCGGATAAATGTCGGACCGAAATAGAGAAAGAGTTCGGCGAAGATGCGGTCAGCGTCATCACCAACGCCAAATACGGTTTCATACGCGGCGCTTTGACCGAGACGCTGGAGAAAGTAAAAGAAGATCATCAAGAGCTCGCCTACGCCATGGATAAAATACTAACAAACAAATGGTTAGGATTTCCAGTGTTAATATTTTTCCTTTGGCTGATGTTCGAAAGCACCTTCAAAATCGGAGCCTACCCGCAAGGATGGATCGAGAGTGGTGTCGAATGGCTCTGCGACAATTTGAAGAGCGTGTTAGGAACCGGCATATTGTCCGACCTAATCATCGACGGCATCATAGCAGGCGTGGGAGGCGTCATCGTCTTCTTACCGAACATACTGATTCTATTCTTTTTCATATCCCTATTGGAAGACACAGGATATCTCGCCCGCGCCGCCTTTATCATGGACAAGCTCATGCACAAGATGGGTCTGCACGGCAAATCATTCATTCCCCTATTGACAGGCTTCGGCTGCGGCGTACCCGCCATCATGGCCACACGCACTTTAGAGAACCCGAAAGACCGGATCATCACGATGATGGCCGTACCATTCATGTCCTGTTCCGCCCGTCTGCCCGTCTATCTGCTCTTCGTAGGCGCCTTCTTCGAATCGAACCAAGCGCTCATCCTATTGAGCATTTACCTATTGGGCATCATCATGGCAGTGCTCACCGCTTTATTGCTAAAGAAAACTAAGTTCAAGGACAATTCGGAAGAGTTCGTGATGGAACTTCCGCCCTACCGTATCCCGACAGTGAGGAACATTCTTCTCCACATGTGGGAAAAGGCCGTTCAGTATCTGAAAAAGATGGGGTCCGTCATTCTATTCGCCTCCATCATCATCTGGGCACTATGCTACTTCCCGACGCATAACGAAGGTACCGCCAGCATAGACGAACAAATCGCACAAGTGGAAAACGACGCGGAGATGAGCGCGGAACAAAAAAGCGACAGCTTAAAGCAGTTACACATCCATCGTGCGGCGCTACAGAGCGAGAACTCCTACTTAGGCAAAATCGGCAAATTCATTGAGCCAGCCGTCGAACCGCTCGGTTTCAACTGGAAAATGGGCGTAAGCCTCCTAACCGGAGCCGCCGCCAAAGAGATAGTCGTCTCCTCCCTAGGCGTCCTCTACCACGCAGACACCGAGAGCGAAGGAAACGAAGGTTTGCAGACCGCTCTAAAAGCGCATCAAAACGACAAGGTATCTCCATTCACACCATTGGTCGCATACGGATTCATGGTATTCATCCTGCTCTATTTCCCTTGCATCGCCACCATTACCGCCATCGCGAAGGAATCGAACTGGAAATGGGCGATTACCTCCATCCTCTACACCACAACCGTAGCATGGATCGTCTCCTTCATCATCCATCAGGTAGGGAACCTATTCCTTTAATGCCGCACGAATATGAATGATACGGCGCAACATATCATCGTCGGGCTAATTGTCCTATCCGCCATCGTCTGGACTATAAAAAAAATATTCTTCTCAAGGAACAAGAGGAACCATTGCGAAGAATGTGAAAAAAAAACGGGCAAGCCGTTGAGCGGATGTCAAGGCTGCCCGTTGTCAGATAAATGCGATAAAAAATAATTATTTCCCTATGACCGCACGGACAGACATGCCCAACTTGCGGTTCACGTTCGTACTGTTCATATTGTGCGTGTAGACACGAACAGTGAAAGCCTGATGGCTATCCGTTTCGTAAAGCGTAGAAGTCCAATACATTCCCTCATTCTTCATAAGATTTCCGCCGCTATAATAGCCTGCAAAAGGCAGAACAATCGTATTACCATTGCTCTTTGACGTTCCCATCTTCACGTCGATGCCCGTTCCCTCAAAGTCTCTCACCCACTCCCAATCGCATCCATTCATCAGCTCTTCCCAAGCCTCATGGCTAGGAGTAATCCACTTCCCGCCCCAATTAGCGGTAGCGGCGTCGTCGGCAGCCTCCAAAACTCTCTTGTTATCAACCTCGCCCTTACGATCGTTGACGCAATACTTAGTCACCTTTGTACGGGTATCGCCACCATTGGACAATTTATAGTTAGTCCAATCGAAAGAACTTTTCGCTGAGGTCTCACCCCATGCAAAATAAAGGCCGTTAGCATCAGGCTTATTCGCCCCGATATTACAAGTCGCCCATAGCGTGCCGCTCGGCAATCCGAGATCCACATAATCGTGACCATCCTGCTGTCCGCTCACGGTCGGACCAAACACAGATGAACAAGACGACACACACAAACCTAATGCCATTGCGAATAACGCAGATGTTAAACTCTTCATAATTACTTCTTTTTTAAATTAACATTATAGATATTTAAATAATGAGCAATACGATTCAAGTGGATTTTACACTTGTATTCAATGTTTATGTCATATCCAGCCAATCATCAACTCAAAATTTCATACAAAATTATGATTTATTAGCGACACATCACCCAATAAAAAAAAGGAAAAAGAATGTATAATGGAGCAGAAAGTTTCTCTTAACCTCTTTTAGGATTATGAATCAAGTTATTTGATTATCGATAAGGTAAAAAACAAGAAAATTCGTATCTTTGCGAAAAACTATAGTCATGCAAGACATTATATCAGCATTAGATTTCGACAAGTGCGGAGGTTTGATCCCTGCGATCATACAAGACGCGGACACAAGGGTCGTCCTCATGTTAGGATACATGAACAAAGAGGCTCTGCAAAAAACAATCGACACAAAAAAAGTAACATTCTATAGCCGCACAAGAAAATGCCTTTGGACCAAAGGCGAGACAAGCGGCAACTTCCTCAATTTAGTCTCCATGAAAGAGGATTGCGACAAGGACACACTACTCATAAAGGTGCATCCGGTAGGTCCTGTTTGCCACACGGGGACAGACACTTGTTGGGGAGAGACAAACAAATAAAAAAAGAGAAGCGCCATGGCAGTCATCGAATACAATAAAGTGAGCGTCAACCGACAGGAGCAACCCGTTCTGAAAGAGGTGAGTCTGACGGTGAACGAAGGCGACCTCGTCTTTTTGTTGGGACGCGTGGGAAGCGGCAAGAGCACCTTCCTCAAATCGCTCTACTACGAAGCGGTCATATCCTCAGGAGAGGCGAGAATATTAGACTTTAATCTCAGGGAGATGAAGATCAAACAGATTCCTTTGTTGCGCAGACAATTAGGTATCGTTTTCCAAGACTTCCAATTGCTTTCCGACAGGAACGTCTACGCCAACCTCGAATTCGTGTTAAAAGCGACTGGCAGACGCACCAAAGAGGAAATAGAGAGCCGCATCGCTGAGGTACTGAACTATGTGGGCATGACCAACAAAGGGTACAGGATGCCACACGAGCTATCAGGAGGAGAACAACAGCGAATCGTCATTGCGAGAGCATTGCTCAACAAGCCGAAAATCATTTTGGCGGACGAACCGACGGGCAATTTGGACCCTAACACAGCAGACGAACTCATGCAACTCTTCCGACAAATAGCGAAAGAAAAAACAGCCGTCATCATGGCCACCCATCGAACCCAAATAGCGGAGAGCACACCAGGCGCGAGAATCATCCACTTCGAGAACGGGAAGATGACGGAAGGAATCACGGAGTCTAACAGATTATATGAGGAATAATAGGCCATGAGCGTCAAGGATTTAATATTAAACAGTAAGAAAACAGCCTTCTCGTTCGAAATACTGCCACCGCTCAAGGGAAACGGCATAGAGGCGATTTACAAAACCATCGACGAGTTGCTGGAATTCGATCCGCAATATATCGACATTACGACCCATAGGAGTCAATTGATTTACAAGACATTGGACAACGGATTGTTCCAATGCGAGAGGGTTCGTCAACGTCCGGGCACCGTGGCCATCGCAGCCGCCATCAAAAACAAATATAACATCGACGTTGTACCACATATCCTTTGCAGCGGATTCTCCAAAGAGGAGACAGAATACGTGCTAATCGACCTCGATTTCCTTGGAATATATGATCTTCTGTTGCTACGCGGCGACAAGGCGAAACACGAGAACGCCTTCATGCCTAGCGAAGAGGGATATGCCCACGCATCAGAACTCCAAGAACAAATCAACCGATTCAACGAAGGATATTTCGTCGACGGCACCAAGCAAAAGCAGGAACGGACGCATAAATTCTCCTACGGTGTGGCTGGTTACCCCGAGAAACACGACGAGGCACCGAACGTGGATTCGGACATCTATTGGCTGAAAAAGAAAATCGAGAACGGTGCGGACTACATCGTCACCCAAATGTTCTTCGACAACCAAAAATATTATGACTTTGTCGACAGATGCAGGAAAGAAGGAATCACCGTTCCGATTATTCCGGGCATCAAACCCATCACGACGATGAAGCAACTCACCGTGTTGCCGAAGACCTTCCATTTGGACATGCCGGAAGATTTGGCTACCGAACTGAGGAAGTGCAAATCGGACGACGAGGCGCGCGAAGTGGGCATAGAATGGTGCACGATGCAATCGAAAGACTTGAAGGAGCACAACGTGCCTAGCATCCACTACTACTCCATGTCGAATCCGCGAAGCATCAAGGAAATAGCTAAAAGAGTTTACTAGGATATTTAAACATGGGATGTTTGTTATTATTCATATTATTGTTCGCCATCTTCATGATTTTCGGCTTGCTCTCCACCGCCCGAAAATTATTGGGAGGAATTTTCAACATTCTGAAAGGTGGCTCTACAAACTTCCGAGACTCATCGTCATACTCCACTAGCGGAGATTCTTCAAAAGAAGAGAGCTACGAAAACTCCGCAGGCAAAAGCGCCCAAAGGATGAAAAAATTCAAATCTTGGGCGGAAGAGACGGAATACGAAGACGCCCAACTCGAGGAGGTGGAGATCGATGAGAACATGTACGAGAAAATGAAGGATAAATAATTTAACCAAATAAAAAAATGGACAAAAAAGTATTATTGATGATCCTCGACGGATGGGGATTCGGTAACAAGACTAAATCAGACGTAATCGCTTCAACCCCTACCCCATATTGGGACTCTTTGTTGAAGAACTACCCTTACTCACAGCTTCAAGCTTCCGGTGAGTTCGTAGGCTTGCCTGACGGACAAATGGGTAACTCTGAAGTAGGACACTTGAACATCGGCGCGGGTCGTGTCGTTTACCAAGACTTGGTGAAGATCAACATGGCTTGCAAAGAGGGAACCATCATGGAGAACCCAGAAATCAAGAGCGCATTCTCTTACGCTAAGGAGAACGGCAAGCAAATCCACTTCATGGGCTTGGTTTCCAACGGAGGCGTACACTCTTCCTTGGATCACCTTTTCAAACTAATCGAAATATCCAAAGCTTACGGTTTGGACAAGACTTTCGTTCACTGCTTCATGGACGGACGTGACACGGACCCTAAGAGCGGAAAAGGTTTCATCGAGCAATTGGAGGCTCAATTGGCTAAGAACACAGGAAAAATCGCTTCCATCATCGGTCGTTTCTACGCTATGGACCGTGACAAACGTTGGGAGCGCGTCAAAGAGGCTTACGATTTGCTCATCGAGGGCAAGGGTAAGGCTTGCACAGACATGGTGAAAGCGATGGAAGAGTCTTACGCTGACGGTGTGACTGACGAGTTCATCAAGCCTATCGCAAGAGTCGAGAACGGCAAACCAGTCGGCACCATCCAAGAGGGCGACGTCGTCATCTTCTTCAACTACCGTAACGACCGTGCTAAGGAGCTCACTCAGGTTCTCTCGCAGACAGACATGGAGGAGCAGGGCATGAAGACTATCCCAGGTCTCCAGTACTACTGTATGACTCCATACGACGCTTCATTCACAGGCGTTCACATCCTATTCCCTAAGGAGAATGTAAGCAACACATTGGCGGAGTACCTT
>CALCUH010000128.1 GCA_937907165.1 uncultured Bacteroidales bacterium
GAAGTGCGCTCAAGAGATCAGCTCCATCGCTATCTTCAACATGGTCGGACAAAATATATACAGCCAGAACAACGGAGAGTTGGTTGAGATCAACTTGGCTGCTGGCACTTACATGGTGAAGATCACTACTGCAGATGGTAGCGTATCAGTTCAAAAACTGATCGTAAAATAATTTCGATAAATTTTCATACAATGAGAAGGGGGTGAGCCAAACGGTTCACCCCCTTTTTTACGGGTAAAGAGATAACGTTAAAAAGAAAAGCATTACATTTGAGAAAAATTATTGCCATGAAAAACAAAATAGGATTACTGCTACTCTCCACCCTATTGTGGAGCGCCCCGCTTCTTTCCGAAACTCGAATGGAGATTCACCAAGGAGATCAAATCACCCAAATCTCCGTAAGAGAGACGGATAGTATCAAAATCACCCCAAACGAAATAGAATTCGCGCCGCTCCGAAGCTTCAACCTATCGGAAGTGGATAGCCTCACCTTCCTCGATATCGCGGAAGAGATGGAGGACGAGCGCTTCCTCGGCGGAGACATCTCCATGCTTCCGAAATACGAAGCGCACGGAAACCCCTACTACGATATCAACGGCAATCGCATAGAACCGCTAAAATTATTCAAGCAACTGGATTGGAACGCCATGAGAGTCAGACTATTCGTGGAACCGTCCAAAGCCTCCAAAGAAGACATCGGTTCGGGAGTCGTGCAAGATCTCCCCTTCGTCATCCAACTAGGCAAACAGATTAAAGAGGCTGGATTCAAGTTCATGTTAGACTTCCATTATTCAGACTCTTGGGCGGATCCAGCCAAACAAACCACGCCTTCCTCTTGGTCGAGAGCCGACGCCAACGCACTCAAAGACACGCTCTACAACTACACGAAAAGATGTCTGACCGTCTTGAAAGAACAAGGCGCCACACCCGACTTCATCCAAATAGGCAACGAAATATCCTACGGAATGTTATGGAACACTGGCAAAGCTTATCCGAGCAGCGACCAAAACTGGAACGTCTTCTCCGACTTCCTGAAAAGCGCCTCCAAGGCATGCAGGGAAGTTTGTCCGAAGGCTAAAATCATCATCCACATCGAACGATCGGGACAGCCTGACGTCTGCCAAAGCTACTTCAACCGCATCAAAGCCTACACCGTAGACTACGACATCATCGGACTCAGTTATTACCCGTTCTGGCACAACGACCTTTCCGTGCTAAGCAACACGCTCAATAAGCTCGCCCAATCTTTCCCCGACAAGAAAGTGCAAATAGTCGAAACCGCCTACTACTACCAATGGTTCCCTGAAAGCGGCATAGAACACGATTTCCGTTACAAATGGCCAGCCACAGCGGAAGGGCAAAGGAAATTCACAGAAGACCTCATCAACGAGCTTAAAAAGCATGAGAACGTAAATGGTCTCTACTGGTGGTTCCCAGAGGAAAACGGCAACGGAGTAATCGACAACTGGATCAACCGCGGGCTTTTCGACGACAACAACGGGAAAGCGCTACCCGCCCTCTACGAAACAAGCAAATTCAGATAAACAAAGCCGGACAAAAAAACGGAGGCATCCCGATGGATGTCTCCGTTATTTCATTTCTATCAAAGCGATTACTTCAGTTTCGAAAGAATCCACAAGAAAAGGATAGAACCAATTGTCGCGGTAATGATTTGTCCAATGACACCTCCAGCGGTGAAGCCTAAAAGGCCAAAGAGCCAACCACCTAACACACCACCGATGATACCAACGATGATATTTACCAACAATCCCTTGCTCGCTCCCGAAAAGAGCTTACTTCCTAAGAAACCGGCCAATGCGCCGATTGCGAGAAAAATTAAAAATTCCATAAACAAAATATTTTGAGTTAATAGTAATTTAGTCCTTTTAAAAACAGATTATCACAAAATTAACAATAATTATCTTCTGAACAACTTATTAGCTCTATAATTTTTTGCCAAGATTATTTTCAGACGGATTTTTTCCCTACCTTTGTATCAAGACATAATTTGATATTAATTATAAAAAAATACTTAAATGGATAAAATCAGCTACGCACTGGGCATTAGCATGGCCGGTAATCTCAAGAGCACAGGAATCAAGAACTTGAATTTGGAAGATTTGCAAAAAGGATTCTCAGATATCTTCAACGGGAATAAGCCCGAAATCTCACCAGAAGAAGCACAAAAGTTATTGAACGATTTCTTCGGAAAAATGCAGATGGAGGCAGACCAAAAGAACAAAGAGATCGGAGAAGGATTCTTGGCGGAAAACAAGTTGCAGGAAGGCGTCACCACGACGGCAAGCGGATTGCAATATATCGTCCTCAAAGCAGGAGACGGACCTAAGCCAAAGGAGACCGACACAGTACGTTGCCACTACGAAGGCCGTTTAATCGACGGAACCGTATTCGACAGCTCCATCCGCCGCGGACAACCGATGGAATTCCCAGTCAACCAAGTAATCGCCGGCTGGGTAGAGGCATTGCAACTGATGCCTGTAGGATCTAAATGGAGACTCTTCATCCCTTCAGAACTCGCCTACGGAGAGCACGGAGCAGGAGACGTCATCCGTCCTAACTCAGCATTAATATTCGACGTCGAGCTACTTCAAATCGTATAAGACGCCACCAACTCAACGAAACAACCAACCGGCGGAACGCTATTCCAAACATAGGGACCGCCTTAATATGATATTATGAAGAAAATAATTTTATCAGCCGCCCTCATAGCAGCAAGCGTCGCTTTCACCGCAGAGGCTAAGCCTAAGAAAGCGAACAAAGGGACAGCGGAACAGACAGTTCTCAAGAGCGCCCATGATTCCACCAGCTACGCAATTGGCGTAGAGTTCGGCAAAAGCGTAAAAACAACAATTTCCAATATGCCGGGCTCTCCATACAACAAAGAGTTGATTATGGAAGCCATGAAAAAAATCCTAAACGACGACACACTCACGCTCGCCATAAAACAAGACGAAACGAATGGTATCATTCAAACCAATTTGCAGAAAGCGGCCGAAATAGAGGCACAAAAGCGTCTTGAAGAGGAGAAAGCTTTTTTGTTGAACAATAAGAAAAGGCCGGAAGTGAAGGAAACGCAATCAGGATTACAATATGAGGTTCTCAAAATGGGCGACGGTGTAAGGCCTAGTTCTCCTGCCAGCAAAGTGAAAGTACACTATGTAGGCACTACAACCGACGGCAAAGAGTTCGACAGCTCGATCAAAAGGGGAGAGCCGGCCGAATTTGAGCTAAAAGGCGTAATCAAAGGATGGACGGAAGGTCTGCAGTTGATGTCAGTCGGTTCTAAATATAAATTCTACATTCCTTACGATTTAGCTTATGGAGAGCGCGGACAAGGTCCTATCAAACCTTATTCCACCCTCATCTTTGAAGTAGAACTATTGGATGTGACAAACCCTGAGCAACAAACGATCAAGGGTCAGAAATACGAGTTCCAACAATATCAACGTTCAAACCAATAATTGAGGCTAGGAAAAAATGAAAAAAATTTTTCTTTCCATCTCCGTCGTTCTAGCAAGCGCGTTCCTCTTTTCTTCATGCGAAGACAAGAAATTCAAAATGGAGACTTACATGGATTCCATCAGTTACGCCCAAGGACTTATAGGTGGCACTAGTTATTGCCAAATATTGGAAGCCAAAAAAGTCCAAGGCAATAAAGAAGGTTTCTATGAAGCCTTCCGCGCAGGGTTCTATAATGACACCAATAGTTTCATGATGTCCAGAGAAGAGGCCTACAATCTAATCAACGAATATAACACGGATCTGCAGAAAAAAGCTCAAGAAGACCTAGAAAGGAAACATAACGAGGAGGCCGCTTTTAATAAGATAAAAGCAGACGAATTTCTAAAGAAATATAAGGAAGAGAAAAACGTCGTGGCATTGGAGAACGGTGTCATGTACAAAATCATCAAGACCGGATACGGGCCCAAACCAACGTTACAAGACACTGTCGTCATCAATTACGAAGGTAAGCTAATAGATGGTCATGTATTCACAAGTTCCTACAAGGACAAGAAGCCCCTCAAATTCCCTTTAGCGACAATCGCCATAGAAGGCTTAAAAACAGCTCTTCTGGAAATGCCCAAAAACTCCACGTGGGAGATTGTCATTCCACCAGAATTGGCATATGGTAAAAATGAAGCGGGAGCTAAAAAAGAGATTCCTAGCAATTCAGCGCTAATCTTCAAAATTGAATTAATGAAAGTCTTCAATCCCTAAAGATTGAAGACCTAAAAATTGTTTGGTTTCCCCAATAATCACGAGCCATGCGGAGATAATTCGCATGGCTCTTTTTTTAGAAGAGCGTCTTAAATATCTTTCCGTTCATACGGAAAATATAGAGACCATGAGGCAAAACACCTACCTCCACCTTACCATCTTTCATCGTTCCACCACACACCAACTTTCCATTCAAAGAATATAAGCGGAATTCATCGTCGGAAGAGCCATCGACCGAAAAAACGCCATCGCTATAAGAAAGGGAAAGGAATTCATCCCAAACATTTTCATCGGCAGATGTGGATGCGAAATGGATAATATATTCGTTCATATTTCCATAATCCATATCACCACCAATCACAACCACTGAGAGTGTCAGTTTCTCGGCATCAAAAAACTCATATACGTCCGCCAACGAATTAGTCGTGTAAGAGAAATGCGCCCTATTATAATCCAAATCTACCGTATATTCGTAAACATCCTTGTCGAACCACTCCATCGAAACCCCGTCATAGATGATTGCGGTTATTTGAGCGCCATAAGAGAATTGTTCGGAAAACGAAAAATGGTAGGCATGATAATTAGAAGTATCACGATCTAGGTTTCCGCCCTTGACAATAATAGTCAAAAGGTTTGATTCAGGATCGAAAGATTCCTCGACATGGGTCAACGAATCGGTCGTGTATGAGAAAGTTATATCGGCATAGGAGCCCTCTATCGGATAATCATAAAGATCCTTGTCGAACTGTTCCATCAGAAGGCCGTTCATCGCCACACTCAACATTTGTGAGTTATAGACATTATGATCGTCGAATTGGATTTTATACTCATGGTAATTCTTAGGATCAAGAGCTATATCACCCGATTCAACGCGTATGGTAAGCACGAAACGCTTCGTATCATATTCCATATCATACGAAGCGTAATCGTCCGTCAAAACGCCTAATTTCGTCTTATAATAGACATCATTCACCACATAGTCAAACTTGTCGGACGCAAAACCGTCGATTGTAGATCCATTAACAGCCAAATCGGTTAATAACGAAGTATATGGTGCATGGAACCGAATTGTGTATGTGTGGATATTGGTTGGATTGATCTTAACGTCACCACTCTTCACAACAATCGTCAGAACATTAGTATTGGCATCGAAAGACTCTTCTACGACCGAGAACTCATCAGCCGTATAATTGATCTGCGAGCGTGCATAAACCTCATCCACCACATAATCATATTTCATACTGGAGAATTCCTCCAGCGAAACACCATTATTCGTCAGGGCAGAGAGGAACGATGTATAAGGCAAATGATAATGGACCCTATAGAGATGCACGTTGTCCGCAAACTCATTTACATCACGTCCTTTCACCATGATAGACAATGTAGCGGTAGTCTCATCGTATACAGACGAAACTGTAGCGCACGTATCATCAAGTTTGAAATCAGTTTTAGAGAACTCATACGTCACATCGACAGTATACTCTAGTTTACTAGGTTCAAATCCTTTGATGGTAACGTCATCCACCCTCAAATCAGACAATTGGGAAGATGCGTAGAATTGGATACGATAAACATGTTTATTACTAGCATTAGTAACCACATCCCCACCCATAACCGACAATGTAAGAATGTTTTTCGTAGCATCGAAACTCTCCTCTACAGAAGCGTCTTGAGATATAGTATATTTAATCGAGGAAGCGACAAAAGTATTCTTCACCGTGTAAGAGAAAAGAGAAGAACTGAATTTGTCCATATCAACACCATCCACCTTTAACGAAGTCAGGAAAGACTCGAATGATGCATGGAAAGTAATTTTATAACTATGTGTATTACTTTTATTCGTCGCATAGTCGCCACCCTTTACGGTAATCGTCAAAACATTCGTTGTAGCGTCGAAACTCTTCTCCACCGTAGCATCCGATGACGCAACCGGATCCACAATGGAAGTCGCATAGGCTGCATCAGAAACCGTATAGGCGTAGGTGGAAGAACTAAAATTCGCCACACTCGTGCCGTTCACCTTCAACGATGTCAACACAGATCCGAAAGAGGCATGGAAAGTAATTTTATAACTATGTGTATTACTTTTATTCGTCGCATAGTCACCACCCTTTACCGTAATCGTCAGAACATTTGTCGTGGCATCGAAACTCTTCTCCACCTTAGCATCCGATGAGGCGACGTAATCCACAGTAGAAGTCGCGTAAGCGGCGTTAGAAACCGTGTAGGCGTAGGTGGAAGAACTGAAATTCGACACGCTCGTCCCGTTCACCTTCAACGACGTCAGCACAGACTCGAAAGGCGCATGGAACGTAACTTTGTAAGTTTGGATATTCTTACTATTCGTCGCGTAATCACCACCCTTTACGGTAATCGTCAGGACATTGGTCGACGAGTCGAAACTCTTCTCCACCTTAGCATCCGATGAGGCTGCGTAATCCACGGTGGAAGTCGCGTAGGCGGCGTTCGAAACCGTATAGGCATAAGTGGAAGAACTGAAATTCGACACGCTCGTCCCGTTCACCTTCAACGACGTCAGTAGCGATTCGTAAATCTGAGGTTGGTTAAATTGTATTTTATAAGTATGGACGTTAGAGGAATTAACACTATAATCATCTCCTTTCACCACAATCGTATAGATAGCGGTAGAGGCGTCATAGCTCTCGCTGACTGTCGCTCCGTGACCATCAGAGACACAATCAACGCACCCCTCCGTATAGACGGAATTGACGGTATAACTATATTTTGTTTTGGAAAATCCTGAAACAGATGCGCCATTGACCGTCAATGATTTCAAACTTGAATTATAGATCATCAAAACATCGTCCACCAAAAGGACATCAGCCGCACTACCCTGTCCTGCCATGTAGTTCGTGGCAATAGTAGCGAGCACATAAGAGGGACGTTTACTTGTGCTGGCCGGTGTATGGGTTTGCGATGCGGACGATCCGTTAACATCGCAATCGATATTCAAAGATTCTCCCTTATAATAAAAAGGGATGGAAGTGCGTTGCCAAACACCATTTTTGGCAGGCACATTCGCACCCGCCACCGCAACCACAGAACTCCAAGTGGTGTTAGGATCGGTGATTTCCGCATTATCATGAAGGAGCACATGAAGGCGCGTCTTCTGCGAAGTATTTGTATATGAGGTTTTCAGCCAAATAGACATCGAATCAGGGAGTCCAGTGAAACTCATAGCATAACCATCCTTAATATTAGAAACATTATTGTTATCCGGACTACTCGCCTTTGAACTATTTCCAGAAATTTGGCCCGTGGTCAACATACCGTTTGCATAAGCGACATGGACAACAATTTTGACATCCCTTACACTCAATTTAGCCGAATATGTGCCTGAATGATGATCCGTCGATTTTGTTATCTGTTCACTGTTCTGTACAGTCAAGCCCAACTTACCACCAGCTGTCGGATAAGAATTCCAACTAGTCGGCTCATCGTTAGTGTCCCATGATTCGAAACCGTTATTCAAATACTGATATTGCGACATAACTTCGGAGATACCGAAAAACGAGGAGAAAATAATAAGCAAAATTTGTTTCAAAGTTTGTTTCATAAAAGTCTCAATTTCGTTTATGATACGACGTTGCGAAGTTACAAAATAAATTGATTATTAAGACATTTCATCCGGAGATAACCAATTTGCGTATTTCAGGAGGTCTGTATATCTTTGCGACAACAAAGGAAGTGGGTATTATCAGATATAACAAAAAGATAATCAGCACATTTTTGATTAATGGCGATTCCGAGGAATTTTATCAGACATGAAAAAAGTATTAGTTGACCTTTCGATTCTAAAGCATCTTAATTGCGGGTTGGGGCAAGTCGCCTTCAACTATGCGAAATATTTCGAACAAAATGCGAAGAAATTAGACTTCGAAATACATCTACTGGTGCCTAAGAAATTTGTAGGTTCGTTCGGAGAGGACGTATTCTACCACGAAAGCAAAGAGATATATACCATCATGCCTTCGCTGCTACCCAAATTCGATGTGTGGCACTCCATCCACCAACTGAGCAGGTTCAAGCCATCAAGGGAAAGTACTAAAAACATTCTGACCATACATGACATCAACTTCATGTATGAAAAGCAAGGCGCCGCCCAAGAGAAACGCATTAAGAAGTTGTCAAAAAAGATAAATAGGGCGGATAAAATCGTTTGCATATCCAACTACGCCAAAAACGACACGGAGAAATATTTCCAAGTGGGTAAACCGATAGAGGTGTTGTATAATGGGGTGGAATTTCTATCACCCGACAAAGAAAAAGCGCCTAATCTACCTGGCAGCGGGAAGAAATTCATCTTCACCATCGGACAATTATTGCCGAAAAAAAACTTCCATGTGTTGTTAGACGCAATGAAACTATTGCCCGAATATAATCTATACATAGCCGGGAAAAACAGCACTGAATATGCCGCGATGATTCAGAAACGGATAGAAGAGGAGCATATAGAGAACGTATTTCTGCTAGGCGAAATTCTCCATTCCGAGAAAGTATGGCTATACAACCACTGTGAGGCTTTCGTCTTCCCTTCACTCTTCGAAGGATTCGGATTACCGATCATTGAAGCGATGTATTTCCACAAACCCGTCATCTCCTCAGACAAGACGTCGCTGAAAGAGATTGGTGCAGGGCATGTGTTCTTCTTAGAAAACTTCGAGGCTGATCATATCGCTGGAAAGATTAAATCAAGCATACAAGAGTTCAATGGGAACGCCTCCTTGGCGGAACAAAACGAAATATATGCAAAATCATTCTCCTACGAGAAACACCTAAACAGGTATGTGGAAATCTACAAAGAGATGCTGACAAAATAAAAAAGGGAATAACCATCCGTCATTCCCTCTATCTTTAACTCTTCATTGTCTCCCATAATTCGAGCGCCTCATTTTCATGTTTCTCCATGACCTCCCGCTCTCCGGGACCTTTATCGTTGATGCCGCATAGATGGAGAATTCCGTGAATTATCACCCGATGCAACTCTGTATCGTAAGCCGCGTTAAATTGTTCGGCATTAGTACGCACCGTATCAAGACTGATGAACAAATCACCTGAGATTGTCTCTTCCTCCGTATAATCGAACGTAATGATATCCGTGTAATAATCATGCTGAAGGTATTGTTTATTAACCTCTAGAATCTTCTCGTCGGAACAGAAAATATAAGACACGTCGCCGACCTTGTAACCATGACGTTTAGCGACCTCCTTTACCCAAGCCGAAACCTTACGTTTGGCGATTTTAGGCATCGCGATATCCTCAGACTGATAATATATCATGACAATAGTATTTAGATATTAACCAAAGAACAAATATGCGACCAATATGGCGGCAATCACGCCTCCGAGGTCAGCCACAAGACCCGCCGTCACCGCATAACGGGTTTTCTTGATTCCGACAGATCCGAAATAGAGGGCGATGATATAGAACGTAGTATCCGCCGCACCTTGGAAAAGACAAGTGAGACGACCGACGAACGAGTCAGGTCCGTAGGTTTTCATCGCCTCCACCATCATCGCCTTGGCTCCGCTACCGCTAAGCGGTTTCATCATAGCGGTAGGCAAAGCGTCGACAAACCTCGTGTCGCTCAAGAAGAAAGAGAAGAGCGCCTTCATCCCCTCACATATGTAATCCATGGCGCCAGACGCGCGGAAAACGCCGATGCCGACCAACATACCCACCAGATAGGGAAGAATGCGCACAGAGGTCTCAAAACCCTTTTTAGCGCCATCTATGAAGGCCTCATAGACATTAATCTTCTTCCATACGCCCGCAACGACAAAAAGCATAATAATTAGGAAGAGCAAGAAATTACCACCTACTTTTGAAAGGCCGAAAGCGGTTTCTCCTTTAAGTTGAGAAAAGAGAAAGACCACGCCCGTGATAAAGCAGGCGATACCCAAAATCCATCCGATGACCACCTTGTTCCAGATATTCAGTTTCTGACGGATACCAACATAAAGAATGGCCGTCACCGTGGAAAAGAAGGTGGAGATTAGAAGCGGAACAAAAATATCCGTAGGATTGGCGGCGCCCATAATGGCGCGTTGAGCCAAAATAGTAATCGGAATGATCGTCAAGCCTGAAGTGTTCAAGGCAAGGAACATGATTTGCGCGTCGGAAGCGATATCTTTTTTCGGATTGATTTCATGGAGACTCTCCATCGCCTTCAAACCAATCGGGGTAGCCGCATTATCCAAACCCAACATATTGGCTGCGAAATTCATCACAAGCAAACCGTTAGCGGGATGGTCCTTCGGAATTTCAGGGAATAACTTAGAGAAAAAAGGGCGGATTATTTTAGACAAAACATTAATCACACCAGCCTTTTCTCCGATGTTCATTAAGCCGAGCCAAAGAATCATAACGCCGCTTAAAGGCAAAGCGATTTTCATAACGGCGAACTCGGACATCTCGAAAGTACTGGAGACAATACGTTCAAACACCGCAAAATCATGCGAAAAAATGGCATGGAACAGAGCAACGACCATCGCCACCAAAAAGAAACCGATCCAAATATAGTTTAAGACCACAATGTCAAATATGTTTTAGACGGACTACACATCCGCCATTTTTTCTAAATCATCAGAGAAGGGAAATCACATCCCGCTTCTATTAATTTTCAGAATAAGCTTCATTTACCACCCGTTCAACGAGCCTAAGAAGATTCAATGTGTCAGAATGGCTCCATAGCCCACTCTCTGTCAATCCCTCATCCATGCAACGCATCACTTCGGCCGCCTCGTAATTATACCCATTCCCTATAATATCGATAGGAATTAAGATCTCCTCCTCCTGAATGCTTGGGCGGAAGAATAGTTTCGTAGGCATATGGAACATCCGATCCAAACGAAGCGTACCCTTGTCCCCCGTCACCTTCGCATCCGACGTCAAATCGAATGCAAACGAAGAGGTCAAAACACTCATTTGTCCTCCACGATGTCTCATCACAACAGATGTCGTCATATCAACGCCTGTAGGAGCAGGAACGGACGAAACATTCACAGAAATAGGATTTCCGAATAGATATAACGCCAAGAAAAGAGGATATATACCGATATCAGGTATCGAACCTCCTCCCAATTCAGGGTTAAATAATCTACTAGCCGGATTATAAGCCGGATGTATTCCGAACTCAGCCTGCAAAAACATCGGATTACCGATTTTCCCGGATTCAACCAATCTTTTGACCTCGATAACGGAAGGAAGAAATCGGCTCCAAAGAGCCTCCATCAAGAATAATCCTTTCGATCGGGACATATCTATCATCTCCTTCGCCTGAAGACAATTCACTGCAAACGGCTTTTCGCAAAGCACTGCCTTACCCGACCTCAACGCCATCATCGTATGTTCGTAATGAAGATGGTTGGGAGTGGCAACATAAACGACATCTACCTTCGGGTCATCCAACATGTTTTGATAAGAGCCGTAACTGCACTCAAAACCATATTCATCCGCAAAAGAGGAAGCCTTCGCCCCATCTCGGGAAGCCACAGCATAAAGGCGGGCGTTCGATAAAACATTCAAACCTTTCACAAAAGAAGCGGCGATATTCCCTGCTCCTATTATTCCCCACCTATATGACAACTTGGCCATATACTCTTTTAATTAAAAAAAGACTTGATGGATTGCCTATAAGTATATAATATGGAAACTATCACACCAAATAAAAATCCAATCAAGATAAAGGTAGGATAAGTTTTTGCCCAACTATTAATAGGCTTCGGATTCACCTCCAATTCGTTTTCGAAAACGAATCCGAAATTATAAATTTTGCGATCCCATTCTAATTGCTGCTTTACTTTGCCTAACTCCAAAATATCAGAATGATAAAGTTTCATCTCACGCTCATTCAACATAACGGTTTTATCCAAAGTGAATTTCACATCCTTTCCACGTTCAAAATACTCTTTCTTACGCAAACTATCCAACAATGAAATCTCATAATCAACCGATGCGATTTTTTCGTCCAATTGTTGAAGCCTTAAAGCGATTTCCTTCTTGACCTGCGGGCTTATCGAAATGGCGTTAACGATAGCTTCAGACAATTTAGGGAACAAGGAAGTGTCCATACAATCAACTCTAATTCTCAATTTACCTGGATACAAAGCCGTGGTCGTATCTTTCATATCCCATTTATTGTCATAATCCACATAGTCAGGTGAACCATCACGAAGCACATCCAAATAGTAAAAAACTTGGATATCTGTAATCTTCGAAACCTCGTCATATGGTAAATCAAACTTTTGGGAAAGAACAATGGTATCACCATATAAAGATTGGAAATGAAGCGGGTCCAAAAGATTCTTTACCATTTGGATAGGGAAAGAACTAACTTTCAAATCAGCTTCGCCTCTATAAATTTTGGTGCGATTTTGGCAAAAACACAACACACAAAACAAAGCCACAAAAACCGCACAAATGATTTTACATTTATACACAATCCTCAAAAACCAAGCAAAACCCTTTACAATATTTCTAAGGAATTTCAATATGCCTTCACCAATAGAAATTAAGACATCAAGCAAATCCAATTCCTCGTTCGTTTTGTTATCCATAATCGTCAAATATCTTTATTACTAATAAATTTAAAAGCGTGTAAAGTTAATAATATCTTTTATTTTTTCAACCATTGCTGAGGGTTAAGTAAATTTTTTTCCTTCCAGACCTGAAAGAACAAAGTAGCCTTATTCTTATCATCGGAATCTTCGTAAATTTTACCAACCAAAGCTCCCTTAGCCACTTTTGCGCCACTCTTCACGTAAATGTCTGTCAAATTTGCATATACTGTCAAGTAGTTACCATGTCTGATGATTACCGCATTATTATTTCCCGGTACGGAAAAACACTGCGATACTGTTCCATCATAGACCGCAGTTGCCTTAGTTCCGGATGGAGAAGTAATGTATATGCCCTTATTGTTGACCGTCACATCCTTCAAAACCGGATGAGGTTGTTTGCCAAAACTACCGGTGATGGTTCCCTTAGCCGGCCATGGCAAAAGACCTTTGTTCTTTTCGAATCCTCCCGCGACAGTAGTCTCTTCCTTCGTCATGGCATATCCGCCCTTTGTCGTAGGTTTTGCGGTCGAACGTTTTTTTGCGGACTCCGCCTGCTGTGCGATCATCTTTTGGATCCTGTCATTCAATCTTTCCGAGGCCTGCTGTTGCTTTTGCAATTCACTCTTCAAGAATTTCTCCTGCGCTTGCAAAGAAGCCAAAAGTTTGTCCTGTTTTTGTTTTTGATAAACGGCGAACTCCTTCTCCTTTTCCTGCTTCGCCATAAGATCCTTGGTACGTGACTTCAGTTTATCCACCTTGTCACGCTTCTCCTGAATGTCCTGCTTGGTTCGTGACAACTCGGCGGACTGCTCCTTCCGCATCGTAGCTAAGTTGCTTAAATAAATCACACGTCTATAAGCCTCTTGGAAGTTCTTACTGGAAAGGATATAAATGATGAAATCGTCTTGGCTATTCTTTGTCATGAAAGCATAATACATCATATCGGACTGCTTCTTCTTCAACGAAGCGTACTCCACCGATAAGCGGTCGATACTGGCGTTCAAAGTATCTATCTGGGCGGAATATTTCTCCAACTCGTCCGCCTGTCTTTTGATGACTTGGTCACGATAGATGATGTCCTCGTTCAAGCGCTCCAACTCGTGCAACGATTGTTTGGTATTACGTCTCGTTTCCGACAATTTCTTATCCGTGTTCTGCATCTGCTGCTTCAACTGGGATTGTTTGTTCTTCAACGACTTAATATCCTCTTTTTTAGAAGTATTAGAGGGTTTCATCGTCGTTTTCTTATTTCCGCTAGCGGCTGTGGATTTCTTTGTTGTGGACGTCGTTTTCTTTTGAGGTGCGGTACTCTTTTTTTGCGTCGTGGTTGTCCGTTTTGTCACGGTTGTCTTCTGAGTTGTCTTTTGGGTACCCTTCTTCGCCTGAGCGGAAAGGTCGCCAGCCCCCATGAACGCCAGTACGCAGCATGCCATCAACGTCAGAAACAATATGTGGAATTTTCTCTTGCGCATCTTATATCGTTTGTTTTCAGAAAGCACTCAATATCTTTTCGACCGATACCTCCTCATATCCTTTCGGAATCGGATTGGAGAAACGGATATCGTTATTCAATTCAATTTTCTTATAAGAAATGGATATCTCCTTTGGTGAAGGATTGCGTCCGTCTTGGACAACAGAGATGTCCACCGTTCTCGGGAAGACGAAACCATTCTCCAACGCCTCATATTGGGAATAAATCCAATGGAGAGAGCCCTCATCAGACAATATCGTACCATTCTTCACCCGAAAACTCTCGTCTGCCGTAAACTCCTGGCTCATGTGAGAGTCTGGAACCGTTCGCTGCAATAAAATAGAAGAGGCGACCTGTGATTCGGAGAAATCTTTCCTCGTCACTTGGGACTTTCCGTCGCCCAAAAGGAAAAGCGAATTGGTCAAAATGGCTTGGAACGCATTCAGATTCAGATACCGTCCATAGTTCGGTACTTTCTCGAATGCCATGTGCGAATATCTTTTATTGATGCGGTCGACCAAGAAAACCTCCTCACGGTTAGCGAACAAGCGGGCCACCTCAACTCCGGCGAAAGGTTGGACGGAGACGTAAAGGAAACTATCCTTCTTTATCTTGAGATGGGCATTAAGCGACATACCTCCCAAGGAGAGGACTACTTTCGAGTCTAAAGTCGCATATTCCAACGATGTTCGCGCCATTTCGTCCTCTTTCCCCGTCTTGCCTTTACGAGTCGAACAACAAGATGCGAGAAAGATGGTTATCAATGCACAAATAAATAAATATCTCCTATTCAACATACTTTCCTGTCTCCGCTTTCCGCTTTAAATTTTCGTAATTCTCATAATCATGCAACTCCTCACTGGTCTGGCGTTTCTCGTACGCCTCAACCCAATATTTCTTACACTCCTCTTCGGGAGTCCCCGATTTGAAAAGGATGTCCGCATAATGCTCCAACAATTCGGGATCTTCACTTCCCCCGTTGGCGTATGCTTGCGTGATATATAATTTCGCCACATTAAACTCACCCTTCTTGAAACATATCCATGCGTAGGTGTCCAAGAAAACAGGGCTTTTGGGATTCGCCTTCAACGTCTGCAAACTATAGCGTTCCGCCTTATCCAAATCCTTATTCAAAACGCTAAGATAATACGCGTAATTGTTCAGCACCATCACATTATTAGGTCCATAGACCAACGCCGAATCATACATGGCGAAACATGAGTCCGCCCTTCGCATCTGCATCAGAACGTCTCCGCTCTTGGCATACACTTCCGCGGCTAACGAATAATTTCCGCTCTCAACCGCCAACTTGGAGGCCTTGCCCCACGATTCCAACGCCTCATTCTTTTGCTTTAACATCATCTTGGACATTCCGTGTATATCCAATAGATTCGGGTTTTCAGGGAACTGATCGACCGATTCCTGACTCGCATTGACGAAAAGCGCCGTATCCCCTTTTGCCACATAATAATTTAGCAACGTCAACCACGCATCTTCATGTTTCGGATTGATTTCCAATGCCTTGCGTACGTAATCGATGCCTGTACTATCCCCACGGTTCAACAAAACCGTCGCATACACCAAACTAGGATACTCCTCCTGCGGATAGTTCTTAATCATACCCAAATAATAGGAATCGGCGATATCCAGGACGGAATCGCTGGCGATGCGGTAAAGCAAGTCATGCTTGGTGGTATAGTCCACCTTCGAATCTTCCAAAACGGCCAACAACTTGGACATTCCCTCCTTACGGCGCCCGTTCTCAGCCAAAAAGCATCCGTAACGGACTAACAGCACAGGATCGCCAGGAAATTTTTTCAAGCCATCCGTATAACATAACTCACCTTTCTTGGCGTTTCCAAGCGCCATATAGAGGTCACCTTTCAAAGCGATATGTTTCGTCTCTTTGGGAGCAGACTTTATAAGTTTATCAATCTCGGCGAAAGCCTTCTTTTCCTTTTTCAGTTTCAAGTAAAGCTTAAACTTCTCTTGGCTGACGGTTTCACTAATCCCCTCTTCCTCCTCGAAGATGTTCCATGCACCAATCGCCTTTTCATATTCGTTTATGGTCGAATAGATATTCGCCAGATAATATGAATAGATATTTTTATGCTTGTGGTCTTTCTGCAACAACTCTTCGTATAACTCGGTAGCCAGCTTCAGATCGTAAAGGTTGACGGCATAACCCGCCATCTCCTTCCGATAGTAGATGTTATCGGGTTGCAACTCAGAGGCTTTTTTCATCTGCCCCATCGCCGTACTGCCGTAGTTATAACTCATGTTAATATCCGCCAATGCGGCGAATACCTCGCTCGCGGAATTGTCTAACGAGTTGCAACGATAGAGATTGTCGACGGCGGCGGAGATATTCCCAGCCGCTTTCTGCCGCAACGCCTCCAAATAATAATATTGCATCTTCATCTTCCTCTGCGCTTCAGTCTCAGCCGCATTCGCAGTAGAGACGCACAAGGAAAACAAAGCGCCTAGCGTAGCTATTATTTGGAAAAATTTTCTCATTTCACACCTGTATGACCGAATCCTCCCGCACCGCGTTCCGTCTCGTCCAGCGTCTCGACTTCCTTCCACTCCACACGTTCGTGTTTCGCCACAACCATCTGGCAGATGCGCTCGCCGTCCTCGATGATGAAAGGCTCGGAAGAGAGATTCACTAAGATAACCTTGATTTCGCCACGATAATCGGCGTCGATGGTACCGGGCGTGTTCAACACTGTTAGACCATGCTTGGCAGCCAAACCGCTACGGGGACGTATCTGTGCCTCATAACCCTCCGGCAAAGCGATGTAAATACCAGTCGGGACAATCGCCCGCTCCAAAGAGCCTAACTTCACCGGTTCGTCGATATTGGCCCGCAAATCCATTCCGGCCGACAATTCGGTCGCATAACGGGGCATCTCATGCTTGGACTTATTGATTATCTTTACTTCCATTCGTTCAATCTGTTAAAAAACGCATTAACCGCAAAAATAATAATATTTTTCCGATTAATGAGAGCCTTGGGGCTTCGACTTTACCCATACTATTAAAACTTCTAAAAAAACACGCTTTCCCATATCTTTTTTTTACCTTTGTGGGATATATACCGCTCGAATTATATTTAACATAAACATTTATATAAAAAATGGAATTGATTGAAGGAATTATCAAAAGGGCTCAGGCGAACCCTCAACGTATCGTCCTCGCTGAAGGAACAGAAGAGAGAACGTTGAAAGCCGCTGATCAAATTATCGCACAAGGTATCGCTAAAATCACCCTTTTGGGCAACAAGCAGGAGATCGAGGGTATGGCTTCCCAGTTCGGATTGAAGAACATCGCTAACGCTACCATCATCGACCCTGCCAACAATCCTAACAGCAAGACATACGCAGATCTTCTTTTCAAACTCCGTCAAAAGAAGGGTATGACTGAAGAACAAGCCGAGAAATTGGTGAAAGATCCTTTGTATTTGGCTTGCTTGATGATTAAGAACGGTGACGCTGACGGTGAGGTTGCCGGCGCAAAGAACTTTACGGGCGACGTGCTCCGTCCAGCTTTCCAAATCGTGAAGACTAGACCGGGCATCGGTGTCGTTTCCGGCTGTTTCATCATGATCTTCAAGGATAAGAATATCGGTTACAACGGTTTGATGTTGTTCGCAGACTGCGCCGCTACACCAAATCCTGACGCTGACCAATTGGCTCAAATCGCCGTTTGCTCCGGTCAAACCGCTAAGAACATCTACGGTTTCGAGGATCCTCGCGTGGCTATCCTCTCTTTCTCTACGAAGGGTAGCGCTAAGCACGAGATGGTCGACAAAGTGATCGAGGCTACGAACAAGGCTATCGAGATGGCTCCTGACATGAAGATCGACGGCGAGTTGCAGGCTGACGCCGCTATCGTTCCTTCCGTGGCTAAGAGCAAGGCTCCTAACAGCAAAGTGGCTGGCACCGCCAACGTTTTGGTATTCCCTGAGTTGGAGGCTGGTAACATCGGTTACAAATTGGTTCAACGTCTTGCCGGCGCCGAGGCCATCGGTCCATTGTTGCAAGGTTTGGCCGCTCCTATCAACGACCTCTCCCGCGGTTGCTCCGTTGAGGATATCGTGAAGATGGTGGCTATCACCGTCAACCAAGCCATCGAGGCTAAAAGCAATATTTAATTAGATTTTTAATAACAATCCACTTCCCTTCTCGGGTCGTGGATTGTCAATCACTATATTATGAAGATATTAGTAATCAACTGCGGTAGCTCATCCATCAAATATAAATTATTCAACATGAGCACCAAAGAGGTGATGGCTCAAGGTGGCGTCGAGAAGATCGGTATCCCCGGCTCATTCCTCAAATACACGAAAAAGAATGGCGAAAAGGCTATCATCGAGAAAGATATGCCAGACCATTCAGATGGTATCCAATTGATTTTCAAAATTTTGACTGACCCTCAAGAAGGTTGCATCAAATCCTTGAACGAGGTGGACGCAGTCGGTCACAGAATCCTCCACGGCGGTGACAAGTTCACAGAGAGCTGCATCGTAAACCAAGTGGTGAAGGACCAGATCCGCGCTTGCTTCCCATTGGGTCCTTTGCACAACCCTGCCAACCTGAAAGGTATCATGGCGGTTGAGGAGTTGTTGCCTAACTGCCCTCAAGTGGCTGTATTCGACACGGCTTTCCATCAGACCATGCCGAAGGAGTCTTTCCTTTACGCGATTCCTTACGAATTGTACGAGAAGGACAAGGTTCGTCGTTACGGTTTCCACGGAACGAGCCACCGCTACGTTTCAAAGCGCGCGTTCGAGGTTTTAGGCATGAAGCCTGAAGGTACAAGAATGATCACCTGTCACATCGGTAACGGTAGCTCCGTATCCGCAATCAAGGATGGTAAGTGTTTCGACACTTCAATGGGTATGACTCCATTGGAGGGCTTGATGATGGGTACCCGCTCCGGTGATATCGATACAGGTGCGATCACCTACTTGATGGAGACGGAAGGCTACAACGCCAAGAAGGTTTCCGACATCTTGAACAAGCAAAGTGGTATGTTGGGTATCTCCGGCGTATCTTCCGATATGCGTGAGATTCGCGCGGCTATCGCGCAAGGCAACGAGCGCGCTAAATTGGCTTTGGATATGGTCATCTACCGTATCAAGAAATATGTGGGCGCTTACATGGCTGCTTTGGGTGGCGTGGACGTCATCGTCTTCACCGGCGGTATCGGCGAGAACGTGGAAGTGGTTCGCGAAGGTGTCTTGAAAAACATGGAGTTCTTCGGCATCAAGTTGGACAAAGCCATCAACGATAGCGTACACGGAGAAGAGAAGGTGATCAGCGCTAAGGATTCTAAGGTAACGGTCATCGTCGTTCCTACGGACGAGGAGTTCACCATCGCCAAAGATACTTTGGAGTTGGTTTCCAAATAATTCGGACGATAAGTGATTCTATATAGGGAAGGTCAGGACTCGGGTTCTGACCTTTCTCGTTTTATGAGGAAGAGGAATAAACAATTTTATACGATATAATGGGCAATAGTCACTGTAGGTGAACCAATCTAAAAAAGCAGAGGCATTTTTGTTGGGAATGGCTTTTATCAAATCCTCTATTTTATTTTGCGGGAAACAATCGGTAGCATATATTTTGCCATCTACCGCCATTAATTTCAGTTGACTACAAAATGTAGTCAACTCGTTTCCATCCTTCTTTAGGCGGTTTTTCAACACACTCCAATTCCCGAAAAACAAGCACTACGATTCGTGGTGGTGATGCCCTAAACACTCCACCAACAATTTCAAGGAAGGGACTAATATAATCAGAGAGATAACGATGCTGATGATCGGGTCTATCATCACCCAACCCGTATAATAGATCACAATGCCCGAAACGACCACGCCGACGGATACCAAGGCGTCAGCCGCCGCATGGAGGAACGCCGCGCGCACATTCACATTCTCCTTCTCTCCCTTCATCAACATCCAGGCTGTCAGACCATTCACGAAGATGGCTATCAACGCCGTGATAATCATGGCTTTACCATTCACCTCCGTCTGATCCGTGAACTTATGGATCGCCTCAACGACAATCACCGCCACCGCAGCAATCAACAGCAAAGCGTTGATGATACTGATGATCCGGGAGATTTCATGCGCTTTCACCGACTTACGCTTATGTTCAAGCCAGAAGGCGAGCATCGCCAAGGCTATGCCTAAAACATCGCTCAAATTATGTCCCGCATCGGAAACGAGTCCCAACGAACCGCCATAATAACCTACCAACGCCTCAATTCCCACAAAAAGGAGATTGACGATGATACAAACTAAAAATGTTTTATTCATCGACTCCACACCTACATGATGATGGTGGTGATGATGTTCCTCGCTTGAATGTGTCATACTTTTTCTTTTTATTTTTCGAGGTAAAAGTATAAACTCTTTCATGCAACTCAGTTGCAAACATTAGGTCTTCGAACTCCTTTTCACCCACCAGTAGACGCCCACGCAAATCAGGACGGAGAGCAATGAGCCTAATGGCGCCGCCATGCCCATCGGAGAGAGGTCGTCGGGAAAATGGACGGATGCGAAATAGGCGCCTGGAACGCGCACCAAGACGATGGACAAGACATTATGGATAAACGACACGATAGACATCCCGCATGCGCAGAAATAGCCGCTAAAGCAGAAATGGACGCCAGCCAACGAGCAGTCCCAAACATACGTCCGGAGATACTCTCCGCCCAAGACGACCACAGTGGCGTCGGATGTGAACAAGGAAACGGTCTCCTCGGAGAAAAACTGAAGCAACAAACCGGGCAAAAGCCCATAAAGGAAACAGACAAGGATGCCATAGCGTAAGGTGGCATGCGCCCGAAAGGGTTTTCCCGCCCCGAGATTCTGCGCCGCTATGGCAGATACCGCCGACAACATGCTGGATGGCACCAAGAAAAGAATGCAGATGATTTTCTCCACGATTCCCACCGCCGCGGCGACCTCCACGCCCCTTCGGTTGGCGATGACCGTGATGACAAGGAAAGAAACCTGTATGAAACCATCCTGCAAGGAGATGGGAAGACCTATCCGCATAATGTTTTTCAGATATGCGCCCTGCGGACGTAACAGCTGTCGTTTCATGTGGAAATCACTTCGTCTGCCTCGTATCAGAATGACAGAAAACAACACGCTGGAGAACTGCGCCGCCACGGTCGCATAGGCCGCTCCCTCCGCCTTCATGCCCAACACGCCGACAAAAAGGTAATCCAACAAGACATTCAGCACGCAAGCGACAGCGACGAAATACATCGGAGATTTGGAATCGCCCAATCCCCTAAATATGGAGCAGATAATATTATATGCGACAATAAAAGGAACGCCCGAGAAACAGATGGAGAGATATTGCCTCGTCTGGGCGACAGATTCGACAGGCGTCGACATCAACGAGATGATTTCATCAACGAAGGCGAGCAAAAGCAGACACGCCACAACGGATAAGACCGAGAACATGCAGATGGAGTTACCGATCGTGCCACCCACCGCACCATAATCCTTTCCGCCCACAGCCCGACTTATCATCACCGTCGTACCCATGGCGAGCCCGACAATCATCACAGTGAGCATATGCATCACCTGACTGCCTACGGCTACGGCCGTAATCACGGGAGCGTCTGCATACTGCCCCACGATGAAAAGGTCCGCCAACCCATAAAAGGTCTGTAGGAAATAAGCTAATAAAAAGGGAAGCGAAAAGGAGGCCAAGGTCTTGAATACGCCGCCATCCGTCAAATCTCTCTGCATAAGAACGCCCTGATCAATATAGTTTAGACAATTCCGAATGAGGGTAATAATGGGCTAATATGGATTCGTAACCGATTCCCTGACTCGCCATCACCGCGGCGCCTATCTGACAGAGACCGACACCATGTCCCCACCCCGCGCCTCTCAGCACGAAGTAAAGTACGCCATCACGCATCTCCTTATCGACCACGAAAGCCGAACTATACAGATGGCTGGCAGATAAAGCCTTACGAATCTCCAACTCCTTTCCGATCACCATCGTCCGTTTTTCACCCACCACCTTCAATTCGATGATTCGGGCAGACGCACCACGCTTCATAGGAATCAAATCCGACACTTCACCGAAATCGACTCCCATCTTCTTTCGAATCAAATCCGACAATTCGGGCTGCGAATACGCAACCGTCCATCGATAGAAATCAGGCGTCTCCTGATCGTAGTTATTCAATACCTGGGAGAGCACCAGTTTGTCACGCGTGTTGCAATACGCCTGCGGAGCGGAAAGAATCCAGTTTCTCGCCTCACGCTCTTGGGTGAGGTCAGGCAAAGACTCGTCAGCCTGGTCCGCCACAGGAAGCAGATAGGGATGATGGACCTCCTCCCAACAATTCTCGAACAATTCGGTAGCGCCACCGCAAGCCTTGTAAAAACGGGCGTCGCAAATCTGCCCGTCATACGACAAGACCTGTCCGAAAGTAGCCTTGATCGCCTCCCGGACCGCTTGCGTGCTCGCCTTGGTGATGCCTTGATAACGCTGGCAGTGATCATCGGCGCAAACATCAAAAAGTGTATGATCCTGATCATCGTACCAACGGATGATACGCTCGTCGGAAATCTCCATAGCGGCAGACTGTTTCACTTTATCCTTCTTCACCAATTTGTTCAAGAGCCAACTGCGGGAAATCACAGCGTGCGCCTTGAGCAACTCCAAAGAGGAGGTGGCGCTCATCTCGGAAGAGATGACGCTTGTGAGGTAATCCTCCGTCGGAACGACATTCACAGCCTGCGCCTCACCGTCGACGACAATGAACTTCAACGCCCCGTTGAAACGTTGCGTCTCCTTCCGTTCCCAATGGAAATGGATGCCTATCACCACATCGAGCAAATCGAAGCAATCCTCCCGCTGGGAAGGAGAAAACAGGAGCGAATCGTATAGATTTCCGTCATACAAAATTTTACCGTCCTTAGTCGTGACCGAGTGTCCTCCCGTCACGGAAGTTCCATTGACCGAGAAACCGCCATAAAGGACAAATTCTATCTTTTCAGCCTTTAAGACACCCACTTGTACCGTAGGCTGCGAATCATATCTTTTCATGCCACATCAGATTTTTCAGATTGTTCCTTCTCCATCAAATTGATATACTTCATGCAGAAAATCAGCGGGATGATACCGAAGACGCCGAACGAGCAGTCGATAAGCCTCCAATAAAAAGGTATGTGACGGATTGGACCGCAAATCATCGCGAGCGGAATGATGGCCACGCAAGCGATCATACCCCATTGAATCACCCACTTGTTGCGGATAGGGTCACGATATGGACCGATAAACATGAGCGCGATGACCAGATGGGCGAACGCCAGCCAATCGTAACCGTATGCCAACTGCGGATTCGCTTGGTTCATCTCCGTAATGGTTTCCTTGATGGTATAGACAAACCCGAAGATGGCAGGGAAATCGTTTACTGTATCGGCATTGACGCCGAAGATGGAACATATCAACTTTAATTCAGATTCAACGGGGAAGGCAGTCACGCCCGCTCCGACCAACGCCACCATGTAGAAAACGATGATGGCCCGCACCTTCTGGAGATTCGTAAATTTTGCCATAAACAACCATTTGATTAATCATATGCGAAAATAATACTTTTTCCTTAATTCATCCGTAGTCTCTTTCCCTATTACCACATCGACAAACATCCCGATTTTTTCAGCGAATATTTTTTATTCTTCAAAAAACTTTCTACTTTCGCGATGGTCGGTAAAAGGAAAACTTTTACGGATAAAATTGTCACCTTACATTTAATAACATTAAACCATTTGTTATTACTTAGTTATTTAGGGAGCATCATTGAAAAACGCTGATTCCAAAAGTTCAGCCAAAAACACAAACAGAGGTCCGATTTCGGAGGATAGTTATGTCCGCCCGCAAAAAGGAAACGGATTTTCACGATGATACGTCAGAGGACGTAACAACCATCATTACAACACATTAGCCTTACATTATTAACACCATATATTAAGCAAAGATCATGAAGAACAAAAACTTATGGAGAAAATGGGTCTCTTCATTAGCCTTTCTTTCATTAGTGAGCGCCGCAAATGCGGAAGCACTGATTGTGGAACAACGGAATGGAGAACAACAGACGACAAAAACCTCCTATGAGCTAGGAGACAAGCCTGTTCTGACCTTCAACGAGAATCGTCTCGTAGTGAAAACAAACGTGGCAAGCGCCGAGTTTGAAATCGCGAATGTAGTGAAATACTACTTCGCCGAATCCGACCTAACCGGACAAGAAAATTCGGACGCAGAGATGGGTTACGTCTACGTGACCGAAGAGGGCGTGAAAATCGAAAAATTCGCTCCTTTCGTTTCCGTATCGCTTTTCGGCGTGACAGGACAACTCATCAAGACGTACCAAACATCTGCGGACGGATCCTTGGAAATCACTCTTTCCGACAAAGCGAAAGGAATCTATTTAGTTAAAACGAACAACACCACCATTAAAGTAATTAAATAAGATGAACAAAACATTAACCCTTATCACGCTCGGCGCACTCACATTGGGCGTGGCGACAGCACAGACAACGTACAAGATGCGTGTGCTCAAGACCGACGGATCGGAAATCTTCTACAACACGTCAGAAGTGAAGCAAGTCGATTTCGTAGAGCAAAGTGAAGAAGAGCAACAGCAGGAGCAACAACAAGAGCAAGGAATCAAGGTCTTCTTGTCAGGCGATAATCCGAACTACGACGGAGGATGCAGAGTACAGACCGACAGGTACACAGGACCGGACGGACAATGCTTTCTGAACTATCCGCAACAACTCTCCAACGACCCTAACGTCAAACACGCCGTCATCATCTGGGGACCCGGCGGCGGCGAGAAACCGGGCAACTACCCGAACATGATCAACCGTCTTGTTTCCCACGGATTCATCGTATTGGAGCTGAAGGAATCACCAGGCGACGGTTACTCCGCCATCAAGGCGATCGATTGGCTAGAGCAGAAGAACAACGACGCAAGCTTCCCGCTCGCAGGCAAAATGATATTGGACCGTGTCGGTTGTACAGGTCACTCCATGGGAGGCTTGGAATCCGAGCAAGCTTGGTTGATGGACAAACGCGTCTACACCGCCGTTTTGAACAATAGCGGAAGTTTCAGCCACGACGCCATAGCTCAAATGAAAGACGGTAAATCAATCTGCGTCGTATATGGCGAAGCCGGCATGGAAAGAGATAACGCAGTGGGCGACTATAACAACTGGGGCGTTTCATGTCCTGCCGTTCTTCTTGAGCTCACCGGAGGACCAGACCAAGGAGAAGGCGGCTATGGTCACGGATCAGGACCTTGGACAGGACATGCGGCCACTTGCGCATGGATGCGCTGGCACCTCGGCCACGAGTCGTTCATAAAAGACGATTTCACCACACAAAACGGTGCATTCATCAACGGTAACATCGTCGGCGCGCAAGGAAAGTGGAAAGGCCAGTACAAGAACTGGGACAACTGGGTAGAGAAGTAATTTTGTCATTTGCTATATAAATTTTATGCGTCGGATCGGTCGGCTTTTGTAAGTCGACCGATCTTTTTATGCCAGCCACCCAGATCACCTTTCCGTAGGTCGCATACAAGATGGTCCTCTCTAACGAGGAGAAAGCAAAAAAGGGAACGCAGTCCATAGGACCACGTTCCCTTTATGTTATGAAAACGATTTAACTTACTGAAGACGGTAGGTTCCCGCCGGAATTTTCACTTTCGAACCATCGGACAGCTCCGCATACTCGTTAGTGTCTATTTGCAGCACGTTACCGTTTATCGCGCAAGGTGCGGAGACCGTTCCAGTAGCATTTAACGTCTTACCCTGCTTCCTGTTAAAATAATTCTTCACCTTAATCACAAGAGTTCCGTTAGCGTAAGAGTATGATCCCGCGAAGCGATTAAAATAACCTGAATGGGTAAGGAATTCAAAAGAACCGTCATTCGAGAACGACAAACCATTATCATTGACATTCGATTCACTACCATCTTGTTGAGTAATGAAAAACTCATAATATCCAGGAGCGATCGGGCTCTTGTTTTCCTCACCCCAACTATCATCAGGGGTATTACGAAGCTGCATACTTTTGCCGGCACGCGAGAGAATCAGTCTTTTCTGTTTACCGGAGCTTTCCGTAGACATCAAAGCCACAACGGATTGCATAACACCTGTCACGTCACTCTTAACCGCGATATGGTCGCCCGATATCGCATAGGTTCCAGTGTATTCTCCCATCCAACCATTATCATCGGGCTGGGTATAAACATTGATAGTAACCGTATTATCGTCAGAAAAAAAGATAGTGTAATATTCTGTTTCTTGATAATAATACCAACGTTTAAACGTCAAGTATTTATACCATTCCGAATTAGGATCGTCCGGCACCTCCTCATAAATCCAATTAGCGAAATTACCCCATGCGGAATTTATTGTTTCACCAGGATGTTCGATCATATAGATATATTCATCGACCGCATCAGTCGAGCTACCGATGACCAAATCCACTATATCAGAGTCTATTTTTTCCAAATCATCCACTCCGACCTGCATCGAACTAGCTGCGACGGAAAGGATGGATTTCGCCGTAGCCACAATATCCTCCGGCTTGTCGCCTTTAGTTTTGAGAAGTTCTGTGATGTTGTTGACGAGGTCGTCGCTCATTGTTCCCCATGAAATCATATCATTGGGATATGCCGCCATAATGACATCCTTCGCACACTCCGCCAACGCAGGGGCGACTGCCGTTGCCATTACCATCGGATGATCCAATCCATCAGCGAATTCCGTTGTCGAATTATAAAGATCGTTGTAGATGTTTCCCGCATATTTGTTAAGTCTTCCGGCAAGCAAATCGTCATAGAACGACTGCGCGTTCGTATAACCATAACGGGAACCATCATCTCTATCCTTCACATTTTGGAATAACTTTTCAGGAGTCCAACCCTGTTTCACAATGGTGGAGACAACCTTGGCAGCCGTGGTATTCTGATTGAGTCGGATAATATTCACAAACTTAACGAGCGCCGTCGTGCCACCAATGACCCCACGAGTCACGTTCGGGTTATTATCCACAAGCTGGTTCTGCAATTCCAAGACACGTTCTACATCCGTGTCGGCTTTTCCATCCGTGAACAAGTAACCGAATGTTCGGAAATACAACTCAGCTAATATTTTATCGTTATCGTCGACTGCCATCGCTTCAGGTGCGGGATAATCCGAATCCTTTCCATCGTCATCATCATCTTTACAGGAAAAAAAACAAAACATGGTTAGCATGGCAATGCTCCAAAATAAAAATTTCCTCTTCATAAGCAATTCAAATTAAAAAGATAGATCCTAAACTCCCATTTCCCATCAGAAGGATCCTTACCTGAACGGGATGTTTTTTCACACACTGCAACGCAATGAAGATAACAATTTTTTTCGGAAATCCAACAAAACATAACAAAAACTATATTTATGATTATTCGGCAACAAAAAAGGACGATGAAAATATACCTATCAACTTCTTCAAGGGAATCATTAATCTATAAACAATTAAGAAATATAAAAACCGATTCCCCTTTAACTGTTTTTCACAACAAAAAAAACACGAACCGTATAGAATCACATAAAATTTATAATTTCGCGTATAAGAGAAAAAATTTTTACGAAGATGAGAAAATTACTGATGGCCCAAGATTTGGGCGATTTGAACAAAGCCGTAAAAGAGGCTTTAGAAATCAAAAAGAACAGATATGCCTATAAGAACTTAGGCGAAAACAAGACGCTTCTCTGCGTTTTCTTCAACAATAGCCTACGTACCCGCCTCAGCACCCAGAAGGCTGGTATGAACTTGGGTATGAACACGATGGTGTTGGACGTCAATCAAGGCGCATGGAAATTGGAGACGGAGCGCGGCGTAGTTATGGACGGAGACAAATCCGAGCACTTGCTTGAGGCGATTCCAGTCATGGCTTCCTTCTGCGACGTCATCGGAGTGCGTTCGTTCGCCCGTTTCGAAAACAAAGATTTCGATTATCAGGAGACGATTTTGAACCAATTCATCAAATATTCCGGCAAGCCAGTTTTCAGCATGGAGTCTGCCACCGCACACCCGTTGCAAGCGTTCGCCGATTTGATTACGATTGAGGAATACAAGAAAAAGGAACGTCCGAAAGTGGTCATGACTTGGGCTCCCCATCCACGCGCCCTACCGCAAGCCGTACCGAACTCCTTCGCTGATTTCATGAACGAAGCCAACGTCGATTTCGTCATCACCCATCCGAAGGGCTACGAATTGTGCGACAAGTTCGTCCGCAACGCGAAGATCGAATACGACCAAGACAAGGCTTTGGAAGGCGCTGATTTCGTCTATGCGAAAAACTGGTCGGCATACCAAGACCCTAATTACGGTCAAATCCTCAGCAAAGACATGTCATGGACGGTAAGCACGGAAAAGATGGCGCTCACCAACAACGCCTACTTTATGCACTGCCTACCGGTACGCCGTAATATGATTGTGACGGACGATGTCATCGAGAGCCCACAATCGCTAGTCATTCCAGAGGCAGCCAACCGCGAAATCTCCGCGGAGACAGTTATCAAACGTATTTTGGAATCATTGTAATAACTAAAAACACAACAGTATGGAAAATCAAATTGAAATCTCAGAAAACGAGTCAACCATCTTGTCGGTGCAACGCACGCTCTTGAAGAACGTCTATTGCTGGATGGCGCTCGCCCTTGTCATCACAGGACTTAGCGCATATTATGTCGCCACATCTCCATCTCTAGTTGAGACTATCTTCAGCGGTCCTACATTTTGGATTCTGATAATCGGTGAATTAGCATTAGTATTCATCTTATCGGCCAGAATCAACAAGATGTCGTTCACGACAGCCGGACTACTCTTCGTCGCCTACTCCATCGTCAACGGACTGACGCTAAGCGTCATTCTGCTCGCCTACACAATGGAATCAGTCGCTTCGACCTTCTTCATCACAGCGGGAACATTCGGTGCGATGGCAGTGATCGGACATTTCACGAAGAAAGACCTCTCCTCAATCGGACAGATCCTTTTGATGGCATTGATCGGATTGGTTATCGCTTCCATCGTGAACATCTTCTTAGGAAGTTCCACAATGAGCATGATCATCTCTTACGTCGGCGTACTTATCTTCGTAGGCTTAACCGCTTACGACGCTCAGAAAATCAAGAAAATGATTGGTGACTACGGTTTCGAAATCAATGACAACACCATGAAAATCGCTTTGATGGGTGCGTTGGAACTCTATTTGGACTTCATCAACCTCTTCATCCACTTGTTGAGAATATTAGGTGATAGAAGATAATCCAGACTCGAGTAAATCGAGGCTTTTATTACAAAAAAGGCATCATGACGGAGACACCGTTATGATGCCTTTTCCTTTTCTTTACACCAATAAGGGAAGATGGGTTATTCAAAAACGCTCAACAACTGCCCAACACTCTTATCCCACGAATATCCATCGATGAAATCGTCGATTTTGGAAGAATCAACAGAGGCGTCAAGCGTATTGAAATAGTGCGTCAAGCCATCGACATCGTCGGCTTTCACATAACGGACATTATCCGCAAAGACCTCCCTAAAAACAGGAATATCAGAGAGGACCACATGACGGCAACCGGCAGCCATCGCCTCCAAAGGGGGCAGACCAAATCCCTCGTATAACGAAGGATAGACAAACAAAGAACAACGTGAGTAATAATCGCAAAGCTCCGCATCGGAAACCCGTCCCAAGAAACGGATACGATCATTTTCAGGCAAGACCACATCTCCAAAGGCAGGATGTCTATCGCCGATGACATACAAAGGAACTTTCTGCTCGGACTTCAGATAAGCCTGAAACACCAAAGAGAGGTTCTTGCGCGGATCCAAAGAGGAAACCGCCAAAATGAATTGTTCGGTGGAATCGCTATTTTTTTCGTCTCGACGAAATTTGTCCGACGGTGCGTTATAGACCACGGAAATCTTATCCGAAGGGAGGTGAAGTCTCGATGAAATCTCGGATTTTGAGAATTCGCTCACCGTTATCACCCGTTTCGAATGCTTCGCCATAATAGGCGTCATGATCCGGTAATAGAGGCGATAAGGCAAAGAGAACCACGACGGATGGACCAAATAAGACATATCATGAATCGTGCTCACCTGATTCCGCTTGAAGAGAGGACCCAAGCCCTTGAGACTCAGCAAAGGAGTCGGATTGCGCCAAAGATAGAGCGGCAGCGTCACCTGCTCCCAAAGATGAGAGGAGAACAGACTTATACGCTTAATCTCAAATCCTGAGACATCATAATCCGTAGAGAAAGGAACATCGGGCGTCAAAACGACGAAACGCACTCCACGTCGCACCAGTCCCAAGCAGAGCTCGTAAGCGAAGCGGTTGGTACCCGACATAGGCTGCGTAAGGAAACGCCCATTCACGTAAAAAAGACTACTTTCCATAGGCATTTCTATATAAATTCAAACGAAAACGATACTTACGACTCTCCTCGGCTTTTCCCCGAAGTCTACAGGCAAGAAGCGCCGCACACAAAGAGAAGATATTCATCCAATCCGCGCAACGATGGTAGAACGAGGAATAGTGTTTTGAAAAATAGACGTTTCTTCCGTTGAAAACGTGCTTTTCGCGTTCTTCCGAAAACTCGAAACTCTTTCCTTCCAGATGGATAATCTCCGCCTGCGGGACAGAATGGACCTCAAAGCCGGCATCCGTAACGCGACGCTCCAAATCGCTCTCTTCATAATAGAGGAAGTAATCGGGGGAAAATCCCGATAAAGAGTTAAAAATCTTCCTTTTCATCATCAAATCCGCACCACAGACGTAAGCCACAGGATAGGCGCTACCCGTCGTATTAAACTCCGCATCCGCCCGATATTTCAATTTAGAAAACATCCTTCCACAGATGAAATCCAACTCCCTCGACAACGAAGGGAAAGAGAAACTATAGGAATGGGCGGGTTCCTTATGCTCCGTGAAGAGATTACCGCCACAAGCAGCCACCATAGGATGCGCATCCAAATAATCGGACAAAAGCTTGACGGCGTTATTCAGCAAAACAGTGTCCGGATTCAAAAAGAAGAGGTTTCGTCCTTGCGCCCGACTCGCACCCATATTATTGGCGGAACCGAAGCCCACGTTTTCATCGAGTTTTATGAATAAAACATCGTTTTCATCGCAAAAAGAAGAGAGTTCGGAACAATCTTCAGTAGAGGCGCTATCGACCACAATCACCTCCTTTTCCACCCCTTCGACCTGCAAAAAGATGGAGGTAATCGCCTGAACGGTCAGGCGCGACGTATTATGATTCACGATGATGATAGAGACGTCCACAGCCTAAAATTTAAACATGGACTTAACCATATCCATGGTAAGAACGACTTTTTCCTTGCAGACCAACAGATTGTGCTTGTTCACATAAAACGGGATGAGCAAAAGTAGAAGCATCTTCAGATAACCCGCCGTATTGGTAAATAACATATCCGCCACATATTGAACCACAATCACATGAGAAATGACCGCATAGGCCAAAATACTGAAATTACTACCTTCCTGCGCCTTCTTGAAAACCCATCCATAAATCGCACCCAAGACAACCGCAAATATAATCACGCCCGGGATTCCAAAATCCACGAAGAACGGATACATACCCGTATAAGTGTTCGTGACGAGAGGTTTCTCAATCCAAGGAAGTATGGCGTCTACAGGCTCCGTTCCCGAAAGACCCACCTTATATGCGATCGCATAAAAGACACGGAACGTATTCTGCCCGAAATAATCGGCCGAGCAAGGCGCCAACGTGTCAAAGGCGCTCATATTCCCAAGAAGATAGGTGCTCAAGAAAGTAGAGACCACCGACGACAATTGGGAGGAATGGCGGACCATCTGCAAAGAAGCGAAGATTATCAGCAAAAAGAGGAAGGCGAACGCCACATGTTTCAGACGGATAATACGCTTGAAGAACAAGATACATCCCGAATAGAGGAAAATAGAGAGAAATACCATCTTCGACATAGTGACAACACCAAATGCGCCATAAATGAACAATGCGATACCCAAACGCCACCAATTTTTCTTCTTAAAGCATAATAATTCTAGCATATAAGAAATCGGCCATATCAATGTCTGCCACCCTCCATAAGTCTCCTTAAAGCCACTACCCTTTCCCAAAGCGGCAAGACGCAGATCCAACGCCCAATTACCCGTACAACCACCAACTATAGCAGTCTGAGCAAACTGAAGTAAAGAAGGGAACGTAAGGACGGAAAGAATCAGAAAAACATTACGCATAATCATGCTCGGCTCATTGTAATGATGCTGACGATATGTGACCGACTGCGTACATAAAGAGGAGACATTCAAGAAAAAAATCCAACAGGAAAGGACGATGAAGAAATAGTTGCTCAAAGGAGGCAAATGATGATCCACCGTCAAAAACAAGAAGAGCGTACCCAACCACAAAGCCGATGTCAGCACCGAAGGCGCAAACGGATTATTCTTCGAGCAAGTCAAACCGCCCAAAAAGAAAAAGAGACATATGGCAATAGGCACAAAAATCATAACGCAAAGTTAATGAATTATATCATTTTATGGAACTCGGATCTACTTCCATACGAGGATTTTTGAAAAAGGCTTTCCCCTTTAATTCATCAAAAGTAAGTTTAGCATCTCCGAAGAAATAAATGTTGACACTTCTACGTCCGCATATCTTGACCGACAACCGCTGCCAAACATTCTTTCTGCCTAAATCATATAGGCTTTCGGTAGGAATCACAGAGCCATCCGCACAATCCTCTTCAGCAATGATTTTTACGGTGGAACCGTCAAATTCTAGCGTCGTCAGACATTCTACAGAGAATGTTCCTTCAATTCCTTCCGGCAAATGATAATATGCCAAAGGACAAACACTTTTGCATCTACTATCGTGAATAAAGGAGGTGACATCACCACTCTTCACCTCAAAAACTCCCTTTTCATCGAACAAATCCGATCGAACAATTTCTTCCCGAGGATCGCTTTTCGCACGAAGTAAGGTAATGAGGAAGAATGTCAAAGCTAATATGGCGAAAACCGAAACAAAAATAGGGACAAGACGCTCAACTATAGAATTCGTCCCTTCTTCATTATCATGATTTCTACTCAACAACGCCACGAAAAAGGCAAAAGTGAGACAACCATTGCAGCGATCCAAAAGTGATTCGGTCATGAAAACGATGGCAAACAGCACGACGAAAGGCACCGAGAAGAGACGAAGCTTGCGTCCCGCACATGACGGAGTGACACACAACAAAACGACCAACAAAACTAAAGCCAAGACGCCTAACTGAATCCATTCACCCAAATATTCATTGTGAGGACCATAAATGGCGGACGCACCCTCCAAAAAGTCATGGGACAAATAACTACGCACCAGCGGAACGTCGACATTATTCAAACCATACCCGAAAAGCGGTCGCTCCATTCCCACCTCCCAAACGGAAGGCCAAATCCGACTTCGGGGATCCTGACTCAGAGACTCTTCCAGACGTTCGAAACACATCATCTCGCTTGAACGGGAAGGAAGAGAAACAGCAACCACAGCTAAGATTCCAATTGCCACAAAAAGGATCACACTCTTCCGTTTGTTTCTCAGCAACAATGAAAAACCGAAATAGAAAAGTAATAAGAAAAAAGAGAGTGTGATGACACGCGAATTGTTCAAGAACAGAAAAGGAATGGAAATCAGCGAATAAACTCCTGTAAATAGATATTCCTTTTTGTTCGTCTCACCCTTTTGCCAAAGGTAAAAGAGAGCGACGAAAGAGAGCAATATATTCAGACCGGAATAGGTGCGGTGGACGATTAACGTGCAGACCTCCGTGAAATTGCGGAGGAAATCACGATGTAATGTAATATCAGAATCCGCCCAATAGCGATAGGAGACAACTGAGAAAGAATATACGATGAAAAGGGCATTTCCATAGACAAACCATTTAAGCGTCTTATTAAAATCGACCTTTTCATCGTCAATTAGCGCCAAAAAAGGAAGCAAGAAAAGGGCGAACCTCGGACCGAACGCCTTCCTCATTACCAATGCGGGATCTTCAGCGACCAACGCACTCAACATGCCTAGCAAAGAGAAGACAAGAAGAATCAGGCAAGGATATTTCTTCCTTTCAATAGAAATGGAAATATGTTTTTTTTCGATGGAATCGTATATTTTCCTTCCAGCGAACACCAAAGCCCATAGACCGAACGCCCACGAAGAAAAACCGTTAGGAAATGCGATGGAAAGGACGAAAATATAATACATTCGCCTATACAACGTATCAAAAAACAATCTCATTCCCATCGAAATCTGACTATATCATTTATTTAATTTTTGAACATTCACAAACACGATGGTGGCGGAAATGGCTATCTCCAACACTTCAGCCAAAATCCATGCAAGAGCAGCACCCTTACAACCCATCATCGGAATCCATGCGAAATTAAGCATTATGCAGAAAATTCCCACACTCAAACCGACCCACGGAGCATATTTCTCGAAACCCAAGCCGTAAAGTCCCTGTACCGTGAACATGCTCGCCAAAATCACCAAGGCGGGAATCACGGAAAGAAGCCTCAACAAAAATATCGAGTCTATGAACTTCTCCCCCAATAGAACAATCACCATCAGAGGGGAAGTGAAATAGACGAAAAGAGAGACCACAACGGCGAAAAGAAAGACATAGAACATCACACGTTTAAAATAACGCCAACCCTCCGTGGCGGAGTGTTCCATTCTCCTTGTGACAGAAGGAAAGATAGACATATGGAGCGGCATGCTCGTCACCATCATGATGGCACCTATGATTTTATAGGCTCCCGAATAGATTCCCACCTCATAATCATCGGTGAGAAGGCCTAAAATCGTAAGATTCGCCACCGTATAAAGTGCGGCGAAAAGCGTATTCAGGAATACTGGGAACCCTTTTTTCATTTGGTTGTTCCTCTCTATCCTAATCTTATCGGACGAAGGTTTGACGATGTCATATTTCCTGATGGCATAGATAAACGCGATCACACCCATCAGAGCGTAGGCTATTGATGGCATCGCCGCATAGATCAAGTAATCCTCGGGCGCTGCAACCAGAAAGACGGGAAGTCCCGTCCCGATGAGCTTAATGATGAAGTTGATGAGCGCGACGACCCGCATATTTTCGATTCCCTGAAAAAACCAGGTGGGGAATAAAACGTAACCGATGTTGACCGCAAACAAGGAACCATACAAAAGATAATCCTCACGAATCCTCCCATAGCCGATGGAAAGGAGGAAAAACGCGAAACAGGCAAGGATGAACAAAGTAAATTTCGCAGAAATGACGCCCCAAAAAATAGAGGCGGTTCTATTCCTCTCCTCCCGATGAATCGCAATCTCCTTCGTGGCGGAATAGTCGAATCCGTAAGTGACCAGAATCGTGAAATATTGCACAACGCTCTGTGCGAAAGAGACCTTGCCGAAAACCTCAACGCCCAAAACTCTCACAATGAAAGGAATGACAAGTACAGGAATAAGGCAATTCACCCCTTGAAGAAGGCCCAAGGAGAAAAAATTGGAGATGATTGTCTTTCCGTTTTGTCTATCCATCTTTTATGCAAAAACGAGCTAAATAGCCGCAGTGCCAAAATTACTAAATTTCCTCGAAAACATTCGTGACATAAATAGGGACAAGACACGGCCTTGTCCCCACATTCCGGCTATCAAAATCAATAATTATTTAACGTAATGCGCCCGTTCGCCACCAATTAGTTTCGGTCTGCAATAGGCAGCGACCACATGAGCGGCTCCGATATGATTCAGATAAGGATGTACTGGCACCGCAACATCCTTGAGATGCATGCCAATAAGCGTGTCGCCGATATCGATACCGGCCGACGCCTTAATATGTTCCACAACAACTGGATGAGCGAACTTATAATAAGCCGCCGTGGCGAATGATCCGCCACCATGCAACCAAGGGACCACGGAGACAGCCTCCAAGTCATACTTATCAGCACACGCCTCCTCCACAACCAATGCGCGATTCAGATGTTCGCAACATTGACACGCTAGGAAAATTCCTCGCTCAGAAAGAATTTCATAAGCGGTGGAAAAGATTGTCTGGCCAATCTCCTCGCTAGAATTCTTACCGATGGTACCACCCGCCACCTCGCTGGAGGAACATCCTATCACAAAAATGGAGCCCCGTTTCATGGGATGCTCATCCAACAACGCCATGATAATCTGCTTCGTCTGCTCCGCGACACTCTCTAATCCTTCATACGTATCCATAATAACTTCTCTTTTTTACAAATTCAAAATTACACTTAATCATAGTTTTTTCGAAACTAACACGTCCTAATTTATCATGATATTCGTTTCATAACATTCCGACGAAAATAGCAAGGTTGACATATATAAATATTATATGATTGTATAAATAATAGTTGACAATATATTTGTGTGAAACAATTAATTCCTTACCTTTGTATAAGATAAAGAAACGTTCTGTCTCCCCATGGTTTAATTTAAGATCCAAACCACGTAGATAATTTTGGGAGGATAACATAGGATCTTACGTAACAATAGAACAATAATTAATTAGAACTCGATAAACTTATGAAAATCTCAGCTAATCAGCCTTATTTTATCCCTTATATCGGATATTGGCAATTGATTAAAAGTACAGACATCTTTTTAGTTTGTGACGATTATAATTACATCAAAGGTGGATGGATTAACCGCAACCGCATCTTAAACGGAAGCGATCCGATCTATTTCAATCTTTCGCTCGATAAAGCCAGTCAGAACAAACTAATCAACGAAACATTCATCAAGGATATAGAAATAGAGAAGCAATTGAGAAGTCTGGAGTGCTCCTACAAGAAAGCTCCGAACTTCCAAGACGGATACAAATTGATGGAGACCATCCTTTCATGTCCCGAACGCAACCTCGCCTACTTCCTTGAGAATTCCATCAAGGTGGTCAACGAATACCTCGGAATCAAAACGAAAATCATGAGGACCTCCGACATTGAAGGCAATAGCCTTTTAAAGAGGGAGTTCCGTATCTACGATTTCTGCGAGAAACTAGGAGCTGACCATTACATTAACGCCATCGGCGGCATGGAATTATACGATTTCGAAGAATTCAAGAAACGTAATCTGAACTTGTCGTTCCTCAAAACGAACGATATCACTTACAAGCAGTTCGGGAACAATTTCATCGAGAACCTCTCCATCATCGACGTCATCATGTTCAACTCGAAAGAGGAAGTCATCAAGATGCTCGACGAATACACGCTCGTCGAAGGCGGGAAATAATCATAAAAAACCGATTACTATTCCAACACCCAATATATCATGGAGAAAGCCATTGGCGGATATTATGAAATAGAGACATTAGGCGAAGGCAAAGGATTCCCTCACGAAGACGGTTTGATGCTAAACACAGGCAGGAATTGCCTTGAATACATCCTACAATCAATCGGTGGAATTAAAAAGGCATATATACCTTACTACACTTGCATCGTCGTGCTCGAACCATTCGAGAAACTTGGCATTCCCTATGAGTTCTACGAAGTGGACGAGAATCTCCACATCAAAGAGAACATCCAAGTGAACGATGATGAATGTATCGTCTACAACAACTATTTCGGGGTGATGGATGAATACGTCGGTTACCTATTGAAGAAATATGGGAAGAAACTGATTGTGGACGCGGCGCAAGGCTTATACGCGAAACATCTTCCAGGTCTGAACATATTCTACAGTCCCAGAAAATTCGTCGGCTTGTCCGACAGCGGCGTGGCATACGTGGAAAACGGCTTAGACGCTTCAAAATATCCGCTTGACGACTCAAGCATCAGGATGAGTCACCTATTCCTCCGCAAAGAGAAAGGCGCGAACGCCGGTTACCAACTCTTCAAAGAGAACACGGACAAGCTCATCATGAATCCTATCAGCCGGCTTTCCCTCATCACCAAGGATTTAATGAGCCATATCGACTTCGATGATGTGAAAAAGAGGCGCAACATCAATTTCGCTTACCTGCACGAAGGTTTGAAGTCTACAAATAAATTCAACATGCCATCTCTAGACTCCTTCGAATGCGCGATGGTCTATCCTTACTGGACAAAGGACAAAGAGCTGAAGGCACGTCTCATTTCGCAATCCATCTTCGTGGCGACCTATTGGCCGAACGTCTATGACTGGACCAAGCCAGGCATGCAAGAGTACGAATTCGCAGATAACCTTCTCGCCATTCCTTGCGACCAGCGATATGATACCGACGACATGCGTAGAATTATAGACTTAATAAAAACTTATGAAAAATAAATAGAGAGGTGAAAATCACATTCACCCCTCTATTAAACTATTAGATTTCTATCTTTCTATCACTATTTATTACCGAATTTCGACTTCACTTTTTTGAGCGCATAATCAGCTATATGAATGATTTTGGCTAACGTGTAGCCGTAACGTTCTATCAACTTGAAATTGTTGTAGGCGGGCACCATATCCTCCGGAGAACGATAATCGAATACATTCAATTTCTTGCGATTTTCTGACAGATGCTCCGGATTGTCGTCCATAACGAGTTCGAAAGAGTCCGCATCGTCGATAGATTGTCTGCCGTAATTATAATTCTCCGCCGTAAAATCATCGCCATTTGATTTTTGGCAATACTCACCAGAACCGTCAAATCCGTAATTTTTTGATTTCGAAACCCTTGGCGATACACAATACATGTTTTTATAAGCGATATAGGCACGCATCGAGACATCTGTTTCCTGTGCCATAATACTTGTCTTGCCCGGTTCGGAAGACAAGGCGGATACAAAATAATCGCGGAAACAAGCGTCCAGCATCTTCTTGTGAGCCTGCGTCTTGATAACATCCGAAGCAGCTTTTACCAGTTTGCCGGAAGTGACGAATTGGAAAAACTCCTCCTCCTTCTTACGCATAAACCCTATTCCCCAAGAACATACATTGAAATCCTGCATGAAACAAGTGCTCCCCTCGGAGAGCGTCCAATCCAACGGATAGGAATATGCGGTCACCGCAAAAACCTTAGGATCATCAATATAGCGCGTCAGACACTTATCCATGTACTCCAAGAAATTAGGAGAAAACTCTATGTCGTCATCCGTATATATCCAACAATCGTATCCCATATTCCGCACCCTATTCCCGATATCAATCGAGTTCTCATAAGAACCGACGTTCTTTTCCCTCTTAATGACCTCGAAACGATGGAAGACGGAGAAGTCGCCTGTCTCAAGATATTCGCATATCTCCTCCCATCCTTTACGATACTTTTCGGCAGGGGGATAATCCAAGCCCACAAACACATCCGTATATTTCGCCCAACCATTCTTCTTCAAGCTCTCCATCATTCTTTTGAAATGGGCGCTACGACACAATGTGGCCACCAATACCGGCGCATAAATCATCTTTTCGTTTACATCCATAAGAGATAACATTTACGGGGGACTACCCGATTAAACTTCGCATTTTTCTTACATCACATGAGGAAAGTTTTGCCTTCCCATCCGATAAATGCAAAGTTCGTCTTTTTTATCTATTTATGCAATAGTATTGACTTAAGGTAGTCCACCCGCATACGTCAGGCAATCATTCCTTCCATTTGTGCCAAAAGACAGCACTCCCTCTTATGCTTAGCCTTCTCCGCCTTGCTCAAAGCTAAAATGAAACCTTGACGATTCAGTATCCGGATGTCCGACAAACGAGTTGTAAGGAGAGCCAAATCATTGTAAACCAAATCCCTAATCTCATAGGTCACATCAATCACCGCCGGCTCGAACCCGGGAATAAGTTTGACACCTCGAAAATAGAAACGACCTTTCAGCGTATCATAATTGAAATTCGCCCCGATAGGATCCTGCCAAGAGAATACCTCATAACCGTTCCGTTTCAGATAATCAATAATGCCCATGAGATTATTCCGCTTCGCATCCGCATAAAAATCAGCGTCATGCGCCTCATCCTCCAACACCTCGGGGCAAGTCAGCTCTAATCCAAGACTGCCAAATAAGAGGCAATCATAACGGGCGCACAGCTCCTGCGCCACTTTCAGCAATTCGAATTTAGGTATCATACGCACAACTTTTTAGGTTCTATAATCAGTTCACCCTTCATATTCCAGTCGGTACAGAGTTTACCGTTCGGATAAAGGATAAGCTTATAAATCTTATCACCGTAATGTTTGGCGATCATCTCCTCATAATCAGACATCTCGAAGCAGACGTTCAGACCGTTGCGGAAACGATAACCGAAAGAGAAATAATAATATCCTTTGATGATATCCGTAAGGCGGAAATCATCCGGATTCAGGCGGGTGATCAAATCCATTATCTCGACACGGTTCTCTTCGATATATTTTGTCGTCACACCATTCTCGATAGAGTCGTCAAACATGGCGAGCTCACGGAATACAACATCCTTGACACCTAAGCTTTGGGCGAAATCCAAGTAACGATAGATTTCGTCGAGTGTTCCGACACCACACTTTTGGAGAACGCAAACCAGTCTGAAATCAACCACATCAGCCATTTTCCTTATGATGTCACGATATACCCCGTTGCTTCTCACCTCCACGCCCTTGCGGAAACACATGATCGTTTGGTTCACCTCCTCGTCGTAGTGGTGGCGAGAACACTCGATACGGGTCAGACCACCCTTAGCGACGATGTCACGTAAGAGGTCGAAATGGTGTCCGAAACCAGAGAGATTAGTATACATCACCTTCTCCGTGACGATAGGTGCGAATCGGTTCGCGCACTCAGTAATGGTCTTCAGCTGCAGAGGGCTTTCCGTAGGCTCTTTGCCAGAGAGAGACAAGAAAATCTTTTGGTCGCCCAACCACACGAAGACATCGTTGAGCCTTTTAGCGTAATCCTCCACCCAATTGTTGCAAACCATCACGCTACCGTCACGCACCAGTTTCTCAGAACAGAATTTACAGTTCGCACTACATACGTTGTAGATATAGGGAGTGAAAGATATGATATCACGTTGATCGTTTTCAGTCAACTTCATGCTATAAAGAGCTGCAAGCCCGTTAGCATACTTCAAATAATCGTTGTAAAATCTCTTTTCCATACGCATACTGTTTTATTGGTTAATATTTGTGTTTTGCTTACACAAAGAAAAGAATTAAAACGGACATAAGCAAGTATATAGTGTTAAAATAACGCAAAATAATAAAAGCCGGGAAGAGATGCCCAAGAAGATGAAAGGATAGGCATGCTGAAAACTCCCGGCTTTCGCCCGTTTTTACGGGACTGACTGCAAAACAAACAAACAGATTTTACTCTCCCGAATCGTCCCGACTAGCGGTGACGATTCTTGTTATATCGTTATCCATTGCAGTGAAAATCAATAAGAAAAACAAAACAGGATAGAAAATTCATAGATAAGGAAGAATCACTTTACCATAGTTTGTAAGCGTATATGAATATTAATACTGTATGTTAAATGGCATTTTTCAGGTTTTGCAGACGTAGGCGCAACTCCTCGTCCACCTTCTGCAGCGAGCTCTCGATATCCTCTATGACATCATCATGATCCGAGAGTTTTTTCTTTCTGCTCTTTTTATCGAGCGATTCGTCCTGAAACATCGCCAACCGCGCTTTCTTTTCCTTTTCCAACTTTCTAATTTTCTGATAGATAGGTTATGTGGAAGAACGTTGACCGATTCCGACGACCGACTCTCCGAACTGTATATGGTTGAAAAGTAGAATGATTTTATTGCCTTCGATGGTGATATTTCCGTCGAATGTGATGAAATCGGCGTAGGAAGTATGGATGATAGGGTTGTAGCGTAATTTCGTGTTAAGGGTCGCATTAAAGCCGAAGCCGTTGGCTATCGAGTCGTAGGTTGTTTGGGCGGTCCATTTCTGCTCCATGAACCAAACTTTGGCATCTTGGTATGCCTCCATCGCAGAACCGTCGAAAGAGATGGTATCCGAGACATACGACTCTAATTTATCGTCTACCTTAAAAATATAATCCGCTGCCATCAAATGGCTAGGCATAGTTAATAATAAAAGAATTTTTAGTGCTTTCATAAGATATTATTTGTGTTAAACAATCAGTTTTCGTGTTATTTTTACGCAAAGTAAAGTACTATTTCGATACCATGCAAACATTTTATGTATTATTTACACATTAAATTTATAATTAATTGATTTACAGTTATAAAAAATTAAATCCGATTATTTAAAAGTGGACTAAAAAGTGAAATTTGTGAGAAAATAACTTTTTTCGTAACTTCGCGAAAATTTTTTTGAAGAGATTAAAGGGAGTTAAATCCCACATTATTAACGCCGCGCGAGAGCGGATAGATTTATTTTATGGCAACATTTAGAGAACTGGGATTAAGCGAAGAGATCCTACGCGGAATCGAAGAATTAGGTTTTGTAGAGCCTATGCCGATTCAAGAAAAGGTAACACCTTATCTTCTTGGGGACAGTACAGAGGATTTAGTCGCATTAGCCCAAACAGGAACAGGCAAGACGGCGGGATTTGGCCTGCCTCTCCTACAGCTGACAGACAGCAACGTAAAAAAGATCCAAGCATTAGTACTTTCACCTACGCGAGAACTTTGCATCCAGATTTCCAATGACCTGAAGAACTTTTCAAAGTATATCAAAGGCATGAAAATCGTGCCGGTCTACGGAGGTGAGAGCATCGTCACGCAATTCAAGCAATTGGACGTTCCGCCTCAAATATTGGTGGCTACGCCTGGTCGCCTCATCGACCTCATCGAACGTAAGAAAGTGGATTTGTCGGGCATCAAACACCTTGTGCTCGACGAAGCGGACGAGATGCTCAACATGGGCTTTCAGGAAGATATCGAAAGGATCCTCCAAGAGACGCCTGAGGAACGACGCACGCTCCTCTTCTCGGCTACCATGCCGAAGGAGATCGCTAATATCGCTAAGAAATACATGAAGAATAGCGTGGAAATCGCTATCGGACGCAAGAATTCGGGAACGGAGAACGTGGAGCACGTCTATTACATGGTGCAAGCGAAAGACCGCTATAACTGCCTGAAACGCGTGGTAGACATCAACCCTGACATCTACGCCATCGTCTTCTGCCGTACGCGTCAGGAGACCAAGGAGGTGGCAGACAAGCTGATGCAAGACGGTTACAATGCTGATGCGCTGCACGGCGACCTGTCACAGGCACAACGCGACACCGTGATGCAACGTTTCCGAATCAAGAACCTGCAAATTTTAGTCGCTACCGACGTGGCGGCGAGAGGTTTGGACGTAAGCAACCTGACGCACGTCATCAACTATAACCTTCCGGATGATATCGAAAGTTACACACACAGAAGCGGACGTACCGGACGCGCAGGTAAAAAAGGCATTTCCATCGCTATCATCCATACGAAGGAGAAACATAAAATCAAAGACATAGAGAAGGCGATAAACCGAACATTCGTTCAAGGACGCGTGCCTACGGGCTTGGAGGTTTGTCAAAGCCAACTCTTCTCTTTGGTGGGAAGAATCCAAAATGCGGAGGGAAGCATCGACAAAAAGCAGATCGAGCCTTACCTTCCGATGATCATGGACCAACTCAAAGAACTCACCCGCGAGGATTTGATCATCAACTTCGTGTCGCAAGAGTTCAATAGGTTCCTTGAATACTATAAAGACGCCGAGGATTTGAACCTTCCTGAAAAAGGTGAAAGGAGAAGAGACGGCGAGCGCGGAGACAGACGTTCACGGAAGCGCGGCGGCGAACTTACACGCCTCAAAATCAACATGGGTCAACGCGACGGCTTCACCCCTAAACGCGTGCTCGGACTCATCAACGACACCACGAATAGCAAAGATATCGACGTACATGACATCGAAATCACCCCTCGCTACTCTTTCTTCGACGTAGACAAAAACGTCGTGAAAGAGATGATGACCGCCTTCGAGCGCAGAAGAGACGAGGGAATCGAATTGCTTGAAGTCCTAAAAGAGAGGAAGAACAGAAGAGAGAGAGAGGAGTTCAGAAGAGGCAAAGAAGAGTACCGAGGAAAAGAGAACGGCAAAAGGTCTGAAGAGAGAGGCGACAGAGGAGAGAGAGGCGAACGATTTTGGGAAGGCGCACAAGGTGCGAAGAGAAAAGAACGTTCCTTCAACAAAGAACGCGGAGGACGCCGCGATCGTGACGACGACCAAAGAAGCTTCAGAAGGAACAAGGACAGTTTCAAAAGAAAAAGATAAAAAATGGACACATATCTGACACTCGCAAGAATATCCGAAGGTCTCTACAAAGAGAAGGGGAGTAAGTTCCTCGCCTTCGCTATTCCAGTGTCCGATGTGGAGGAAATCAAAGAAATACTGAAAGAGAAGCGCAAGGAATACCACGACGCCAGGCACGTCTGCTTCGCTTATATCCTAGGCGAGAAGGGCGAGGAGACAAGGGCGAACGACGACGGGGAGCCTTCCGGGACGGCAGGCAAACCGATGTTGGGCACATTGGTCTCGAAGGGCGTGACGAACGTGCTGCTAGTCGTAGTGAGGTATTTCGGAGGCACGAAACTAGGCACAAGCGGACTGATCAACGCCTACCGTACCGCTTGCCAAGATGCTTTAGATCAGAACGAAGTGGTCGAAAAGATTTTGGAAGCCAAATGTGACATTCTCTTCGAATATCCCTTCCTTAACGATGTCATGCGCGTCGTGAAAGAGGAGAACGCGACAATCGTCACCCAGCAATTCGACAACGACTGCACGATGAGGATATCCATCCGAAAGCGGGACGAAGAGAAACTACGCAGCAGATTAGCGAAAATCGAACGACTGATGTTCGCCGACGAAAAATAAAAAACGGCTGATGGTTTTAATAGCCATCCGCCGTTTATATTTGACACGAACCAATATTATGTCCTATTCCACTATTACTTTTGAAACTACCCCACTAGACTTAACGACAAAAATGCCAGTTTGGGACACAGGGATGCGGACAGACTCTCCGCTACCCATTCCAACCAGACGTCCTGTTATATCACAGACAGCAACTGGAGACTTAAAACCATCTACGCAAATGGTACGGTCGACGACATAAAGCCGTACATTGTTGCCAAAGAAATCATCAACTCCATTGCTTGGTCTAAAATGTAACCTATAATCGATAGATTGTGTTGAGCCGCCATCCATAAAACGAAGAGAAATCGTAAGGATTTTATTAGAATCATCATAGGTCTGTGAAGCAATGACATTCTTCGGGAGGGTATATTTTAATAAAGATGGATCATAATCAGCATTAATCTGGTAATCGAATACATTGGAATTGTCATTAGAGAATTCGATTACCTGGGAACCATTATATGACAACGAGGAAAAGAAAAGAGCAGTGTTCGGTGACGAGTAAGTGTAAACTATACTATCCACCAACACATAATTAGAATTTTCGAGAATAAAAACCTCTGTCTTTGTTCTTCTATTCAACGAATCGTAATAATACTTTTTTAAGGAATCTCGTACAGAAGGAGTATCGCTAGGATCGGAATCGAAGGAATGGAACAGATCATTGTCGATGGCCTCAATCTTGGACTGAACCAAATTACCATATTCATAAACATTATCATAGGTGATTTTTAATTGAGATTTTTCTTCGTATTCCGGATGATGATCAATGAAATATAAGTCAAGAGATACTAAGTTGCCATAGTCATCATAAATAGAAGAAAGAGCTCGCTGATTGTAGGAATGGCCAGGCCTGTTGTACACATCATACTGGAAAGTCATCAAAAATCCCAAAGATGTGCAACTCATAAGATAGACATTATAATCATAATACTCAGGTATAATTGTATCACCCACAAAATATAACATTCCATTGCCGTAAAAAGAAATCTGTTCATATTCAGGACGTCCCGTTAATTCCGAAAAGGACTTCTCACGCCATTGTTTGGTCACACGGTCACAAACGTAATAAAGAGTGTCAACCGAATTCCCATCCGAATCGGTAACATACCCTAAGTTGATTTGGGAAAAGCCCTCACTACCATTATATAACCCTGAATCAATAACTTCACCTGCACTATTGTATTTCGTGAAATGGCAAAGAGTATTATCTATCACCATATCCAACACGAACGTAGTATCCAACTCACCCGCCATAATGGATGTAGACCCCAAAAAAGAAATAATTCCTATTATTAGAGCAAAACACTTGCGCCTAGGAATACGAACGAATTTAAAATTTTGTCCCATAAGCAATCATTAATTAATCATACACATAGCTACATACAACACATTTACTTGTAAGCCCTGGAGTAAACTATTTTTGTAAATTTAATAATCACTTATTAAATTTACAAAAATAATCCAAGCAAAAATCGGAAATAGTTGATCGACAAAAACAAAAAAACTGATGGATGAATTCTAAGGAACTATCCATCAGTCAATTATATCACGTACAAAAAATCCACCTATCCCACCACGACTTTCACAGAATTACCGTCCGAAGTGACGACATAGACGCCACCGGACTGAACTGGAACGCGAACCGATTCGCCGCTTCCCGTCCCGACAAGACGACCCATCATATCATAAACTGAGAGGGATGATTGTAGACCGTCGACGCAGATGGTACGGTCAACGACATAGAGACGAACATTATCTCCCCCAAAATCGTCCACACCGTTAGTCGGGCGGAAATGGATTTTATATTCTGTCGTCTGTATAGTGTCGTTCACGTAATAGGCAGTCACCTTAAGTATACCGGTGGAATCATCGTATGATTCCGTTACGGCTATGCCATCGGGCAAAACATATTTAACCAGCCTCGGCTCATATTCCCTGTCAAATTCGTATTCATATTTATCACTGGCAAAAGTATCCACCGATATCTCCTCCACAAACAAAGAATTAATACAAGGGGATTGCATTTGACGAATCGCATATTGGATCCTGTATTCTGTCTTCTGTGTAGTGTCGTTCGCGAAACGAGCAGTCAGCGTAAGAACACCAGTGGATTCGTCATATGATCTCGTTACGGTCACGTCATCAGGCGCATCATACTTGACAAGACTAGGATTGTATTTCCAATCAGATTCATACTCAAACTTATCCGCTGCGAAAGAATATGTTTCCCCGTCTTTATCATCGATCGACGTGAGTTCTATAAAAGGATGGAATTTTAAATAGAAGGTATCGGTCAACGCCGCATTCACTTCAGGAGAGAAAATGAGAGTCAAAGTATGGGTCAAATCGGAAAAATCAGTTTCACATCGAAGGGAAAAAATAATAGGCCTATGATAAATTTCGAGAGATCCGGTTTCAGCAGGTTGTGCCACGAACATATCATAAACCCTATTGTCACCCTCGACATTGACCCATTCATCTTTATAGATTATTTGGGATATTAACAGAGAGTCTATTTTTTTCGTGAGAATCTGATATTCATGAAAATTATTTGAATCCGTCGCATAATCCGCACCTCTAACTGTAATGGTAACAATTCCAGTTTCAGCATCATAAGAAACAATATCTGTTGCATACTTCGATTTATTCCAATAAAATTTACTGCTTTTACGGTCCTGGTTTTTTATATCTAAAAAACCGTTTGGAATTTCACACAGATAATAATCGGATAAATCATATTGGGATGGGGCAGTATTGTTTCCTATAAACAAGAAAGACTGTGGCTTTGGCTCTTTAATCATAGGTCCATACATGTAAACGATACTATCAGTCAGGATTCCATTCATATCATAGTTTTCGGTTTTAATTCTTCTATTAAGGGAGTCATAATAATATTGTTCCGTTCGAAAGGATTCTTCTTGAGGTTTATTGTACATTTCCGTTTTTGTTGTTATCTTTCTTGAAACCAGATTGTCATTCTCGTAACTATTCGTATAAAATTTGGTATCGTTCTCACCTGATATAATCCAAAAAGATCCTGCTTCATGGTATTCACTATAACAATATGTATATTTTGTTATATTGCCGTAGTTATCATATAAATGAGTTTCAGTATATACTTGATTGTCAGTATAGTGAGTTGCCCTATGTCCATAATCTTCAACTACGAATCCATCCAAAGAGAATTGGCGATATTTAATTTCATCCGGGAAAAAAGGATTTATAAGTTTACTCATCATTCCATTCTCATAAAAAGAATTTTCATTAGGAACTACTCCATGTAAAACTGCAGGAGAATTAATCTCCTTCTTTCTCCACTGTTTCGTCACCTCATCGCAAACATAATAAAGGGTATCTACCGCTTTACCACTTTGATCGGTCACATACCCCACATTGAGGCGGAAATAGTCTCCACTCCCATAATAATACCCATAATCAAAAATTTGTCCGGTACGATTGTACTTCACATAATAGCACGGCGTATTATCTACCACCATGTCCAACACGAACGTGGTATCCAACTTCTCCGCCATGGCGGATGAAAAACCGAAGATTGATAAAATCCCTAAAATAAACGCAACGCTCTTTCCCCCGAAAAGGCGGACGCTACTAAAATGTTGTTCCATAAGCATTAGTTTTAATAATTTATTAATCCATATACACACTACATAAAGAAACCAGCATAAATGTCTGAAACGTAATGTAATCCAATTTATGATTTTTTTGCGAATTCTCCAAATAGAAATTAGAGAAACATAAACAACATTCAAACTGAGAATATAAACTCACCTAAAATTTCCAATGTGATACCTTATTGATACGAAGCACCACGGATTTCTAATCTTTCCCTATTCAATCAGCAAACCCAACATAGCTTCTTAAATCAATAAAAATATTTTCACCATTCTATTTTCAGAATCAATTTTTTGATTAATTTTGCAATGCAAAACGCCGCTATAGCTCAGTTGGTAGAGCAACGCATTCGTAATGCGTAGGTCGCGAGTTCGAGTCTCGCTATCGGCTCAAGCGGAAGACGGTGAATACAGGAATGTGTTCACCGTCTATTTTTTATTCTATTCATCCATCCATTTGCATATTCATAGAGTATTACTAAATTTGTTAGATAATCATATATGAATAATTATGAAAAAAAGCATATACATAACAAGCCTAGTATTCGCATTGGGATTCTCCTCCTGCCATAAGGAAAGTCTGGAATACAGCGTCGACGGGACGTTGGATCCATACCTTCAGATGTTTCTCGACGAAGGGAAGAAAAGGGGGTTCGACTTCAATGTGGAAGAGAACGGACTCATTATGGAATTCACCAAGCTAGAGGGGAACACCATCGGTCTATGTACCTACCAGAGTCCGCTGCTTGTACAAATCGACAAAGATTACTGGGAAGAAACGACGGAACACGAGAACCAAGAAGACCTACGTCAGGACGTCGTATTCCACGAATTGGCGCATGGACTGCTCAACCGTCCGCACGACAACAGCCTATTGCCTAACGGAGAGTGGAAATCGATCATGTGCGGAGGAGAAGAGATACCCGGAAGGGTTTGGGCAATCAACTTCAACGGATATCGAAAAGAATACTACCTTAACGAACTCTTCAACGTCAAGACGGAAGCTCCGGAATGGAGCCAACCACAACAGTTCGACGGAGAGAAAGGCACTCTCATCGCGGAATTGGACCTTGGCCAAAGCTATAACGGAACAGACGCCTACAACAACCGTTACCTTATGAGAAACCATATCTACACCATCTCTTCTGGCAACTCCGAAAGCAACATCATCAAATTGTGGGATGGAGAAGGAATTAAAACAGACTTCTATTTCGAGACAGTCATGAACATATATATGGGAGAAAAAGAGGGATTTACCGGAATCGTCGGCCTTTATGATTACGACAAAGACGGAGTGTATACGCCCCAAAAAAGGACGAGGTTGAAACCCGTCAACGATGGCTGCAACTACATCGCCATCTTCAAAAACGACGAGAGTGATCTCTCATATAAAAACTCCTTCTTTTTACTCAACTCAAACTGTTTCAGCCCCATCGCCGGATATAGCGGTTCCACTCTCTTCAAGCAAGACGAATATAATAAATTAGCCATCTCCAGACACGACGGGGAACTCTTCTTCTATCTCAACGACAAACTGCTCTTCCGCAACGACTACCAAGCGGAAGAGGATTACATAGCTTTCGGTATCGTCCTCCCCGCCGGAGGAAAAGTGGACATCACATCCGTCGAACTCTATGGGGAAGACCAATACCTGAAATCAGGGAAAATCACCAATAGAATAGACCCTTCGGAAATCAAAGCCGAGCCTCTGAAAGGGATGCCCAAAAGTTTTCAAATGTTTAGAAAATAAATTTTAAAGTTTGACAACAATCTTCTATATTTGTAAAATGTAGACTAAAAAAAGCATAAAATGGAAAACAATGAAAATCAGGAGATGAACATCTTCACAATGACCTCCCGCATAGGAAGGGCCATCCTTGGAGTAATAAAAGGGATACTCTCGGTCTTCGGCTACGTACTACGTACCATTTACCAATACAAGTATCTCTTCCTCATCATCGCCGTTTTGGCGATCGCTTCCAGCCTTTACGAAGCGAGGGAAGACAACCGTACTTACGAAGGTTTCCTTCAGTTGAAACTCAACGACGGTGACGCTCTGCTCTACAAGACACTCGTCCACGACTTAAACGAATACGCCAAAGGTGAAGACCCTGAGGGACTTGCGCAACAATTGGACGTTCCTCTTGATGTGGCTGTTAGAATCGTGAAGTTCGACGCTCATCCGGTCATCGACAAATACCGTGACACAACAACGGATTACATCGACTACAAAAACAAGGCAGACTTAGGAGACACAACTGAATTTGCGCTTAACGACCAACTCGTGATCTCCGCCAGAATCAAAGGCATAGAGGAGTTCGAAACGGTTCAAAAAGCATTGATCGCCTACTTCTCCAACAACAAGTACCTCGAATCCATGAACATCTCCAGACTGAAGCTTCTGGAAGAGAAAGAATGGATGTTCCACAATGCTTTAATCAACGTGGATAGTCTACAAAAAGTGGAGTACTTCAAAAACCCTGGCGGCAACATTTTGGAATTCTCTTCCATCAACGAAAAGAAAGCTTCCGTTCCTTTCCTCAAATCTAAGAAACAAATGTTCTACAACGATTTGGAGAAGATATTCGAAATCACAGGCGAGATTGAAAGCGATATGGCTGCTAACCTCGAAGTCGTAACGGTACTCTCTGATTTTCATCCGGTAAAATGTGCGGTCAATTCATTCTCTAAACTGATTCTTTTCAAGGGAAGCATCGCGCTGATTTTGTTCATGGCTATCGCCTTGATCTGGCACAACAAAAAGGATATCAAAAAATACCTCAAGAAGGAAATCTAAAAGCTAGATACAAAAACAGGAAGCGGGACGAGGTCACCTATCTCTTCCCGCTTTTTTTATGCCCAATCGTCATCCAACATAGGCAGTCAGAATTTATTCCTAAAATAATTAGGTAAGCACGAGACCAGCCCCCAATCGCAGCTTCCGTACTTTCCACGCATTTAAAGCAAACTCTTAACTCTTAATTTTTGGTGTCCGCTAAACTTTTTATGTGTTTATTTTTTTTGCAAAAAAAATGATTTATATAATTAATAATACATAATAATCGCATTCTATGTTATGTGCAACCCCTCTGGGGTTGTTTGATGGGGGATACGAATCCATTATTCTACCGACATGTAACCCCTACGGGGTTCTGCGAGAAAAAGCCTCCTATTCAGCTCTCGTTGTTCGATTAGGGGGCTTGGTTTTCAAAAAAGAATCCGCAGCACCGTATTTACTGGCATTGCGGACTATTTTGCTATGTCTTTTCAAGTTTAGCGGACACTAATAAAATTCTTTCCAATTCTTTTAAAATTGGAAAGAATTAGCATTTTCACAATCCAAGGGAATGTTTCCAAATCGAATCATTGAAGCCAATGAAAGCGTTAGGAAAATAAATCAGTTAATCAAATTTTGAACAATTAATCATCTAATACAGAGACCTCATAAAAATAAAAAAATGACAACCTTTTATTTCAGTCATCGGTATAAAGTTATGTGATTCAGATTTTTGGGCATTGATATCATAAGATCGTCGCTTACTTCTCATCCTCGATAATAGGTCTGAAATTACTTCAAGTTTTTGCACTTAAATTTTTATATGACTCTTTTCGTCATATATAGGGATTGAAGGTTTCTGGGAAGGAAGGGAATTTTTATGAAACCTATGCCCTCATCCTGCACACCCCATCTTTATACTTGCTTTTTTATTATCATACCCCGATTTTATTGTATTTTTCACTATCTTTGGGGATTAAGCGTATAATTGAATTGAAAATTTAAATGGATAGTTCTTATAATCAGATTGTCTCTCTCATCTGGAGCATAGCAGATGATATCCTTCGTGATGTGTTTCTACGCGGTCAGTATCGTGATGTGATTCTGCCGATGGTGGTCTTGAGAAGGCTCGACGCTCTCCTTGAACCGACTAAGGAAGCGGTGGAGGAAGAGATCAAGGAGAATGGTGGCGTGGATGATAGTGATGAGGGCGTTTTGACTGATATCACAGGTCTCTCTTATTTCAATACCAGCAAGTGGACGCTGAACCGCTTGAAATCACAGGCTACCGACAACAACCTTATTCTCTATAACAACTTCGAGGAGTACCTGAACGGTTACAGCGAGAATGTCCGTGACGTGTTGAAGAACTTCGAATACTACAGCAAGGCGAAAAAGCTTGCCGAGAATGACCGCTTACTCTCCATCATTGAGCGTATCACCGATCCGCATATCAATCTTACCGACAAGGAGACGACCGACCCCGACGGCTTGCCGTTGGCTCCCCTTACGAATGTGGGGATGGGTACCGTTTTTGAGGAACTGCTCCGTAGATTCAACGAAGAGAACAACGAGGAGGCGGGTGAACACTTCACTCCCCGCGACGCTATCTCCTTGCTTGCTCATCTCGTATTTGAGCCAGTTAAAGACAACTTGCCTAAAATCATTTCGCTCTACGACCCTGCATGTGGTTCTGGTGGTATGTTGACAGAAGGTCGTGAGTATCTGCTGGGCTTGGGTGTGAAGGATAGTTCCATCAAATTGGCTGGTACGGAGATCAACCCGGAGACTTACGCGATTTGCAAATCCGACCTTATCATCAAGGGGGTGGACCCAGGTAAAATCTTCCACGGAAATACAATCACGGGAAAGGAGTTGGCTGAGGGACAACAGGAAAAATCGGTGCTCTTCTGCAATGGCGAGACTTTCGGCTACATGATCACCAATCCTCCGTATGGCAAGTCTTGGAAACCCGATAAGGATAAAATTTATCATGAGAAGGAGCTCTTGGACCACCGTTTTGAACTCTCTTTGATCAATTTTGCGGGAGAAGTGGAGGTGCTGGACTCGACGCCCCGTACCTCTGATGGTCAGCTCTTGTTCATCCTTGAGGAGATCGACAAGATGAAGCCTTTGGAGTTTCAACCGCAGGGCTCTCGTGTAGCTTCCATCCACAACGGTTCGTCGCTCTTCACGGGCGACGCTGGTAGCGGAGAGAGCAACATCCGTCGTTATCTGATCGAGAACGACTATGTGGATGCGATTATACAATTGCCTAACAATATCTTCTATAATACGGGTATCTCTACCTATGTGTGGATCTTGACCAACAAGAAGGCGGACAACCGCAAAGGGAAGGTCCAACTCATCGACGCTTCCCAAGCTTACGAGAAGCTGAGGAAGAACCAAGGCTCCCGTAACTGTACCATCTCGGAACAGTATCGCGACGCCATCCTGAAGGTTTACATGGACTTCAAGGAGCAGGAGGCGAACGAGGAGACGAAAATTGGCTCCAAGGTGTTTGACGGCGATGATTTCCGTTACTATAACGTCACCATCGAACGTCCTCTGAGGTTGAAAAGCCAGTTCAACACGCTCAAAATAGATGAAATGCTCTACGACAACAGTGACCTCGAAATGAGCAAGTGGCTCTATCAGACATACGGCGAGCAAGTGTTTAAAGGCTTGGAGTCGGAGGTGCCTTCCATCAAGGAGTATCTGAACGACAACGAGATCAAGATGACCGACAAGAAATTGCTCAAACTTATCTCTGTCAAGGATTGGACAGCGCGTAGGGAATTGCAGTTTGCCGCCAAAGCTCTCATGAAGGCCATCGGCACGGATGTCTACATGGATTTCAACCTCTTTATGGAGAAGGTGACGGAGACGGCGAAGCGTTTGAACCTCGATGCGAAGGGTGCGGCGCTCAATACCATCGCTCGTGCCATGTCGGTTACCGACCCTGAGGCAGAGCCAGTGGTCAAGAAGGAGCACAAGGCTAACAGCAAGGAGATTGAGAAACTGGAGGCCACGTTCGGCATTACCGATGAGATGCTCGCTGACTATGGCTACCAGAAGGCTGGCAAGGGCTACATCGAATATGAGACCGATAGCGACCTCAGAGACAGTGAGAAGATACCAGTGAAGGAAGACATCTACGAATACTTCCAGCGTGAGGTTCGTCCGTATGTTGCCGACGCATGGATCAACCTACCTCCTACAAAGATTGGCTGTGAGATTAGCTTCAACAAGTATTTCTACAAGCCTGCACCTCTTCGTTCCCTCGCCGAAAATGAAGCTGACATCCTTGCCCTCGACGAACAGAGCCAGGGATTCATTAAGTCACTCTTTGAACTGATGTAAGCGTATGGAGAGATATAACGAATATAAAGATAGTGGTGTACAGTGGCTTGGGGAGATACCGAGTCATTGGGATATGCGTCGCACCAAGTATGTATGGCAAGAAACTGACAACCGTTCGGAATTTGGTTCTGAACAACTGCTGTCTGTGTCACAATACGATGGTGTAAGAGAAGCGCAATCTGACTCCAGAAGTGAATCTCTCAAAGGCTACAAGATAGTCAAGCAAGACGAACTTGTAATTAACATTATGCTCGCTTGGTTAGGTGGTCTTGGTGTATCAAAACATGAAGGTATTGTTAGTCCTGCATACTGTGTGTACAAATTGCAAGATACCCAGAATCCACGCTTCCTGCATTATCTGTATCGTACACCTATATATCTCGCTGAGTTCGCTCGTCATTCTACAGGTATTGTACCTTCAAGATGGCGTATGTACACAGATGACTTTGGTGAAGTGCTAACCCTGTTGCCTCCTATTGAAGAGCAAAATGCTATGGTTGCATATCTCGACACCGCTACAGCCAAGATAGATGAAGCCATAGCGCAACAGCAGAAGATGATTGACCTCTTGAACGAACGCAAGCAGATTATCATCAATAATGCAGTGACAAAAGGTTTGAATCCTAATGTGAAGATGAAAGATTCAGGTGTGGATTGGATTGGGGAGATACCGGAACATTGGATGACACGAAGAATGCGCTATTTATGCAAAATCAAGACAGGTGACAAAGATACAATCAACCGAGTTGATGATGGTAAATATCCATTCTATGTGAGATCGCCTAAAGTGGAACGTATCAATTCGTACACATTTGACGGAGAGGCTGTTTTAATGGCTGGCGATGGCGTTGGAGCAGGTAAAGTCTTTCATTATGTAAATGGAAAGTTTGGTTGTCATCAACGTGTATATATATTCCATGACATAAAGAATATCAATGGAGAATACCTGTACTTCTATATGAAAAGCTTGTTCAAACATACAATAGAACAGCTAAGTGCAAAAAGTACGGTTGATTCTGTGCGATTGAATATGATACAAGACTTTATTGTTGCGATACCAACGAACGAAGAACAAACTTCTATTTTGTCATACTTGTACAAGCAAATAAGAAAGTTTGATGTTGCTATCTCCAATGCCACCAAACAAATCTCCCTCCTTCAGGAGCGCAAGCAGATAATAATCAATGAGGTGGTAACGGGGAAGGTAAAGGTGTAGGTATAATGATAAAGCGAATAAATAAAATAAAAAGTTTTGGTGTTTTTGAAGATTTCAAAAAAACTGGTGACATTCGTGATTTTGAAGAGAAAAACATCATTTATGGTTGGAATTACTCTGGGAAAACAACCTTTTCGAGACTAATCTCTTATCTTGATAAAAATGTTGAGATTGAAGAGGATTACAAAGACATTGAATTTGAAGTTGAATTGACGAATGGTTCAAAGATTAACAATATTAATCGAGAAACATCACCTTTACAGGTTCAAGTGTTCAATAGTGATTTTGTAAATAATAACCTTCATTTTGGAATATCAGACAAAATGAATGGGATTAAGTTTGCCGTCGGAGATACGGGAGATATTTTGCAACAAATAGAGACTACTGATGAATATATAAAAAAAGCCAATGTTGTTATCAACCGCAATCAAAGCAATATTATTTCATTTAATAATTTTGATACAAAATTCACCGATGTAGCTCGCGACTTGACTAATTTGTTAGAATTGGGGCGCAACTTCACTAAGGGAAATGTCAAAGACTATGTTAAGCGTTGGGTTGGTCAACCTTTGGAGAATTATCAAATTTCTAGCGAAACTGAACTGGCTAAAGTATTGACAAATGCAAAGGCACAAAATACAGGTAGTAAGATTGACACAACAAATATTCCATCTACGCAGTATGAATATTTGTTTAATGAGGTTGTCAAAATTTTAAAACTGCACCCCGAACCTTCGAAGGATAATGAGTTGCTTTCTACTAATAAAGAATTGTATGATTGGGCAAGATCAGGTTTGGACCTGTACAAAAAAATAAATCCTCAACCACAAACATGTGCTTTTTGTGGAGGTCCAATAACAAAGGAAGGAAGACTGGCAGAATTGAATGCTTACTATTCCAATGAAGCCGCTAAGGTAAAGTCTCAAATAGAGCAATTGAAGCAAGAAATCGAAGAAGAAAAACAAAAGTTCGAAAAATTGGGATGGAGCAAACAAAGCGAAAATGATTTAGCTCAAAGTATTCGTGCTGACTATAAAGAGAAAAAGCAATCATATCAGTTAATAAAAAATGCTTATACTGAACTACTTGATAAACTTATTTCTAAGTTGGACGAGAAATATTCACAATCACTTTTTGTTCCTACAGAGTTTGGAAACGTTGATGATTCTGCAAATCAAAATATACAGCAATGGATCCTGTCTGTATCGGAGCTATTTAATAAAAGCAACAATATCATTGACAATTTCAACCAAACAAAGGAAGTTGCGAAAAAACAGTATATTGAACATTATATTGCAAGATTCTTGATAGATAATGATTATAGAGGTATTGAAATAAAAAAGAATATTGAGAATAAATATATTGAAAAGATAAAAAATGCGATAAATCAGAAAGAAGGGGATAAGAAACGATTGTCATCGCAATTAGATTCTGTTGAAAAAGGTCAAGAAGAATTTAAAGAATTCATTAAACTTTTTCTCAATCGTGATGATTTGGACATCATGGTAACAGATGATAATTATTTTATTCTAAAACGAGGAGAAAGGATTGCTAATCATTTAAGTGAAGGCGAAAGAACAGCGATTGCTTTTTCACACTTTATGGTTACTCTGAAAAGTTTGAAGGACTCTAACAAACTTCAAGACTATATCATTTTTATTGATGACCCAATATCAAGTTTGGATGCAAACCATATAGCTCAAGTAAGTGCTTTGTTAAATACATTCTTTTTTGAAAAAGGATTGGATCCAGAAAAACCAGAAAAAGTATGCAATTGTTTCAAACAATTATTCATTTCAACGCATAATTTTGAGTTTTTCTCTTTTATAAGAGATGCGAACAATATTAAACGTAGAAAGAAAAATGCCGATAATAAAGAGGTACCTTCATGTAATTGTTTCATGATTAAGAAGTTGAATATAAAACATTCAACTATAATAAACATGCCAGCGCCATTGTCAAAATACAACTCTGAGTATGTTTATTTGTTTTCTGAAATAAACAAATTCAAGGAAGATAGGTATCCTGAAGAACGAGCATACATGATGCCAAATATTGTTCGACGTTTTCTCGAGATTTATACATTGATGAAACTACCTGGAAATAATGATGAGATTGACAACAGAATAAAACTATTGTTTAAGGATAGAATTGTAGAATTGAAGATACTTCACAATTTTTCACACTTTACCTCTTTTGATCGTCTTACAAGGCATTCTGAATTGGTATTGAGAATTCAAGATGTGATTGATGATTTATATAAAATATTACAGGCAGATAATACGCATTATCAATCGTTGTTAGACGGTATAAAATAGATTTTGAATATGCCTATAAAGAATACAAACAAGCCTTTGAGGCTCTAATAGAACTTGCTTTAGAAGGAACAACGAGAGAGAAACGTAAACGCAAGTGGGTTATAACAAATAAAGTATTAACTGGTAAAGTAAAAGTAACCAAATGAAAGAAATAGATTTTATTCTATATAACATGCCGGAAGAAGGCGGCAATGT
>CALCUH010000129.1 GCA_937907165.1 uncultured Bacteroidales bacterium
AGAGAAGCGGACATAAACCCATCGCCCTGATCGGAGGCGCGACCGGCATGATTGGTGACCCATCCGGAAAATCGCAAGAACGCGTGTTGATCGACGAGCCAAGACTTCGCCACAACCAAGAGTGCATCAAAAAGCAATTGGAGAAATTCCTCGATTTCAACAGCAAAGCCGAAAACGCAGCTGAGCTTGTAAACAACTACGACTGGATGAAGGACTTCACCTTCCTCGATTTCATCAGGAACGTCGGTAAACTGATTACTGTGAACTATATGATGTCCAAAGATTCCGTTAAGCGTCGTTTCACAGGAGAGAACGGTGCGGACGGTATGTCTTTCACGGAATTCTCTTACCAATTGCTTCAAGGTTACGACTTCGTCTACCTGAACAGCCATAAAAATTGCAAGCTCCAGTTAGGTGGTGCGGATCAATGGGGTAACATCACGACAGGAACCGAAATGATCCGTAAAGTGACCGGCAACGAGGCTTTCGCACTCACCTGCCCGCTTATCACGAAAGCCGACGGAAAGAAGTTCGGAAAGACCGAATCCGGTAACGTGTGGTTGGACAAACGTTACACCTCTCCATACAAATTCTACCAATTCTGGTTGAACGTATCCGATGAGGATGCTGAAAAATACATCAAAATCTTCACCAGCCTACCTCACGACGAGATCGAGGCGCTCATCCAAGAGCAAAAAGAGGCTCCGCATCTTCGTCCGCTCCAAAAGAGATTGGCGAAAGAGATCACCATCATGGTTCACTCCGAGGAGGATTACAACGCAGCAGTAGAGGCTTCAAACATTCTTTTCGGCAACGCCACTTCCGATTCCTTGAAAAAATTGGACGAGGAGACCCTCCTCTCCGTATTCGAAGGAGTCCCTCAATTCGAAGTTTCTCTCGAAGAAATTAAGAACGGAGCGAAAATTGCGGATCTTTTCACCGAAAAAGCGAACATTTTCCCTTCAAAAGGAGAGTTGAGAAAGCTAATCCAAGGCGGAGGTGTCGCAGTGAACAAAGAAAAACTTTCTGACTTCGACACCACCATCGACACATCTTACTTATTGAACAACAAATACATACTGGTTCAAAAAGGCAAGAAAAACTATTTCTTGTTAATCGCAAAATAATATTTTCGAAAAAAAGTTCCGATTTTATTTGCGGATAACAAAAATAGCGGTATCTTTGCACCGCTTTCGAGAAGAGAGCAAATGAGGATTGTCTCATGGTGTAATGGTAGCACTACAGTTTTTGGTACTGTCTGTCGTGGTTCGAATCCGCGTGAGACAACTAATAAAGCCCTGATCACTCAGGGCTTTATTGTTTTTCAGGGGTTCCTTACCTACCCTACTAATATTTTCAGAAAACATCACCTTCTCTAGGTCTGCCAATCATCAACGATTACCAAAAGCTAGCACAAACGGATAATACGCACCATCTATCTGGAGCAAGAGCCCCGAACCACCAGCCGCCACGCCTTCGTAACTCTTTCCTGAGGCAGTCGTCATAACCACGTCAGGATAATTCAACACATAGGTGAATTCATTCACGAACTGGTCAGTCGTGCCGCAACTCGTCCCATAGTGGACCAGACATCCTCTATTGTCATCAAAGAAATAGAGATAATAGAGCGGATATAAAGGTTCGACCACCGAAGAAGAACTACTGGTTTTAGGTTTGTAATTGCTCACAAACGTCCGCCCAGCCACACAATTTCCGAAAAGCAGTCCTTCAGGTTTGACCACATAAGTGGAATCACCATGTTTGAACGTGATACTATCAATCAGTGCCGTGGAACGCGAATAGATATTTTCCCCGGCACTCCAGACCGCCATTTGCTGCGCACCAACATGCAATGTCAGCAACACATAGAACAGCATAAAAGAAATTAATCGTCTCATATTCAAATTTTTATTATACATATTTCAAAGATAATAAATTATGTGGTAAACGTGTCAGTCGCAAACTCATTCTTTTAAAAGCAAACGTTTCACAAACTCCGAGACAAACTAACGGATGAGGGAGGGGAGCCGAAATCTATTATTTTTCTAAAATAGTTTCGACACATGCCAATGATTTAAAAAATAATTTATAATTTTGTCAACAAGAAAGTGATAGATACATTCCTCATGCGGCAATAGCTCAGTTGGTAGAGCACTAGCTTCCCAAGCTGGGGGTCGCGGGTTCGAGTCCCGTTTACCGCTCCACTCCACATGACGGACAAATCTTAAGCGGATGATTGTTTCATCCGCTTTTTTTTGCGAATATGTGCGAATGCACACAACGAACCCAGCCTGAATAATTATTCGTATTATAACGCATTAAAAATCAACAAACCACAACTCGTCTTATCATCAAAAACCAAACTCTATAACTATCAAGTGAGCGGAGGATAAGATTAAATACATACGCAAACAAAGGAAGAAAGCCGACATATATGGATTCGTATTCTGCGGCATAATTATCACCATATATTTAATACTCTTAATTCTAATTCATAAATTTGCAGAAAAATAGAATAAGTAATGTCAGAAAATCTCAAAGAGGCTTTAAGCAAACGCATTCTCGTGCTCGACGGAGGAATGGGCACGATGGTTCAACGATACAAACTGAAAGAAGAAGATTACAGAGGTGATTTCGCGAAAGATGCGTCCGTTCCGCAAAAGGGCAACAACGACCTGCTCTGCATCACACAACCACAAATCATCAAAGAAATACATAAAGAGTATCTGGAAGCGGGAGCGGATATCATCGAGACCTGCTCCTTCAATTCCCAACGCATATCCATGACGGATTATGAGATGGTGGATCAAATCCGGCTGCTGAACATAAGCGCCGCGAAAATCGCTCGGGAGATAGCGGACGAATACACGAAGAAAAATCCGAGCAAACCAAGATTCGTGGCAGGCTCCGTCGGACCGACGAACAAGACATGCTCCATCTCGCCAGATGTAAACAATCCAGCCTTCAGAAACGTCAACTTCCAAGAGATGAAAGAAGCCTACGCCGAGCAAATCAGCGCACTGATTGAAGGAGGCGTGGACGCCATACTCATCGAGACCATATTCGACACGCTCAACGCGAAAGCCGCCATCAATGCGGCGGAAGAGTGCATCGCTCAAAGCGGGAAAGATATATATATCATGATTTCAGCGACGGTAGCGGACATCAGCGGAAGAACACTATCGGGACAGACCTTGGAAGCCTTCATGAACTCAGTAGCGCATGCGAAGCCACTATCCATAGGGCTTAACTGCTCTTTCGGAGCGAAAGATTTGAAAAAATACTTGAAAGAGATAAGCGACAGAGCCGATTGTTATGTCAGCGCCTACCCCAACGCCGGTCTTCCCAACCAGTTCGGAGCGTACGACGAGACGCCCGAGACGATGGCGGAGAACGTCAAACCATATATCGACGAGCGATTAGTCAACATCATCGGAGGATGTTGCGGAACCACACCGGCTCACATCGCGGCCTACCAAGACCTATTAAAAGGTTCCCAACCGAGAAAACCGGAAGCCGTATGCCACGATCTCAAGCTCTCTGGTTTGGAACCATTGACCATAAAATCCGTCAACAGCAAACTTAACACAGAACAGGAGCGTTCCCTATTCATCAACATCGGAGAGCGTTGCAACGTAGCGGGATCCAAAAAATTTCTGCGCCTCATCAGCGAAAAGAACTACGAAGAGGCAATGAACATCGCACGCAAGCAGGTGGAGGACGGCGCCTTAGTCATCGATGTGAACATGGACGACGCCATGCTCGACGCGAAAGCGGAGATGGTCAACTTCCTGAATCTGATAGCATCAGACCCGGACGTCGCGAAAGTACCCGTCATGATTGACTCATCCAAATGGGAAGTCATTGAAGCGGGACTCCAATGTGTGCAAGGCAAATGTATCGTCAACTCCATCTCTCTGAAAGAGGGAGAAGAGAAATTCCTTCAAAAAGCGGAAACCATCCGCCGATATGGTGCGGCGACGGTCGTCATGGCCTTTGACGAAGAGGGACAAGCGGCCTCATTCGAGAGGAAAATAGCCATCTGCGGAAGAGCCTACGAACTGCTCACAGGCAACGGGTTCCCAGCCGAAGACATCATCTTCGACCCTAACGTTTTAGCCATCGCAACCGGCATAGAAGAGCACAACAACTACGGAGTAGACTTCATACGCGCCACAAAATGGATTAGGGAGAACCTTCCATACGCAAAAATCAGCGGAGGCGTCAGCAACCTCTCCTTCTCATTCAGAGGCAACAATCCGATAAGGGAAGCCATGCACTCCGTATTCCTCTACCATGCGATACAAAACGGCATGGACATGGGCATCGTGAACGCGGGGATGTTGCAAGTCTACCAAGACATACCATCCGATCTCTTGGAGTTAGTGGAGGACGTAGTGCTCAACAGAAGAAACGACGCGACGGAAAGGCTCATCAGCAAAGCGGAAGAAATCAAAAACGCCCAAACGAGCGAAAAGCAAGACAATCATCTCGAATGGAGAGCGTATGATTTAGAAAAGAGGATAGAATACAGTTTGGTCAAAGGAATCAACGAATTCATGGAGCAAGACATGGAAGAGGCGCTCTCCGCCTACCCCACCGCCATAGAAATCATCGAAAAACCTTTGATGAACGGCATGAACAAAGTCGGGGAACTCTTCGGCGAAGGGAAGATGTTCCTTCCGCAAGTGGTAAAGACAGCGCGCACGATGAAAAAGGCAGTCTCTATCCTACAACCGCACATCGAAGCGCAAAACGCGCAGACGAACCGTAAGGCAGGCAAAGTGCTGATCGCCACTGTGAAAGGAGACGTACACGACATCGGCAAAAATATCGTTTCCGTCATACTCGCTTGCAATAACTACGAAGTGCTCGATTTAGGTGTGATGGTGCCGACCGAACAAATCATAGAGACCGCCATCAAAGAAGAGGTAGACGTCGTCTGTCTCAGCGGATTAATCACCCCATCCTTAGAAGAGATGTGCAAAGTGGCGGAAGCGATGGAGAAAGCGGGATTAAAGATGCCGCTTCTCGTAGGTGGCGCCACCACATCGGACATCCACACAGCGGTAAAAATCGCCCCGAACTATAGCGGAACGGTGATGCGCATGAGAGACGCATCTCAGAACACGTACGCCATCGCCAAACTTCTAAACAAAGAGACTCAAACGGAGTTCATCGCCAACATCAAGGCGGAACAAAAGAAATGCAGGGCAGAGCAAGAGACTAAACAAAAGAAACTGATAGATTTGGAAGAAGCTAAGAAAAAGAAACTAAATTTATTTTAACTTTGTGAAAAATACAATTATCATATGAAGATTAGGAGCAAAGCGCCATTACGATTAGGTTTGGCAGGAGGAGGAAGCGACGTATCGCCCTACAGTGACATATTTGGAGGGCTTATATTAAATGCGACCATCAACCTCTACGCCCATTGCACCATCGAAGAGACGGACAACGGGATGATTGAAATCATCGCCGCAGACTTAAACCAGTCACTTTCCTACAAATTGGAACCACAATTGCCGATTGACGGGAAGCTCGATTTGCACAAAGGCGTATACAACCGTATCATAAGCGACTTCGAAGTTGAGCCGAAATCCTTCCGCATAACTACATATTCAGACGCACCCGCAGGCAGTGGATTAGGTTCTTCTTCCACAATGGTAGTCTGTATTCTACAAGCTTTCGCAGAATGGTACAATCTACCATTGGGAGATTATGAAATCGCCCGTTTAGCATATGAAATCGAAAGAATAGACATCGGTCTGAGCGGAGGAAAGCAAGATCAATACGCTGCGGCGTTCGGAGGATTCAACTTCATGGAATTTCTGCAGAACGATCATGTCATCGTCAATCCGTTGCGAATCAAGCCATGGGTAGTAGAGGAACTAGAAGCATCATTGCTCCTTTTCTTCACCGGAGCCTCCCGTTCTTCCGCAAAAATCATCGACGAACAAAAAAAGAACACAAGAGAGAATAATCCGACCGCCATCGAAGCGATGCATAAGATCAAGCAGAGCGCTATCGATATGAAGACAGCCATACTAAGAGGAGAAATCAACACCTTCGCCACCATATTGGGGCAAGCGTGGGAAGACAAGAAGAAGATGGCTAATTCAATCACCAACCCTATGATACAAGAGGCTTTCGACAAAGCGTTGAGCGCAGGAGCTATCGCCGGCAAAGTCAGTGGAGCGGGAGGAGGCGGTTTCATCATGTTCGTCGTGGAACCCACCAAAAGGAAAGAAGTGGAAAGAGCGCTTTCGGCACTAGAGGGTCGTGTGGTGGAATTCCAGTTCAGCGACAAAGGAACCCAGAGCTGGAAGATTTTCGAATAAGCACAAAAAACTCAATATGAACAATTTAGAAATCATAAAAAAACATATAGAAGAATCGATAGCGGTCAAACAAAGGATACTTTCGAACGACGTGCTACTCAACGGCATCAAACAGGCGTCGGACCTGCTAATCACCGCATACCAATCGGGCAAAAAAACACTCTTGGCAGGGAATGGAGGCTCGGCGGCAGATGCTCAACATATCGCTGGAGAATTCGTCAGCAAATTTTACTTTGACCGTCCAGGCATTCCATCCATCGCATTGACGACTGACACTTCCATTCTGACCGCCATAGGCAACGACTACGGATATGAGAGATTATTCGCCAGACAAGTGGAGGCGCAAGGCGTGGAAGGTGACGTATTCATCGGCATATCCACATCAGGCAACTCAAAGAACATCGTAGCGGCGTTGGAAGCATGCAAACGAAAGGGCATAAAAACCATCGGATTTACCGGGGAAAAGGAATGTCTGATGGACGGACTTTGCGACATAGTCATCAAAGTGCCATCACCGAGCACACCCCGCATTCAAGAGTCGCATATCATGATAGGCCACATCCTCTGCGGATTGGTTGAAGAAGCAATGTTCGGTTCAAACAAATAGATTTACAACATGGAAGCGATCATATTAGCGGGAGGGTTAGGAACAAGACTACGCTCTGTTGTAAACGAAGTACCTAAATGTATGGCACCCGTCTGCGGCAAGCCATTCCTACATTACCAAATTCAATACCTCTCCCGATTCAAAGAGATAGACCATGTCATTCTCTCCGTAGGTTATCTTAGGGAAGTGATTTTCGATTGGGTAGCGCAGCAAAAACTACCATTCAAGGTATCTTATGCCATAGAAGAGAGCCCATTAGGGACCGGAGGAGGAATCAAACTCGCCCTTAAACAATTAGAGGGGAAAGAGGCCTTCATCCTGAACGGAGACACTTTCTTCGACGTGAACCTCACGAAACTGGCAAAAACAGGCCAAACCAATTCGCAAGCCATCACATTAGCTTTAAAAGAGATGAGGAATTTCGACCGCTACGGAACAGTCGAAAGGTCGAACGAAGGCATCATTGAGAAGTTCAATGAAAAACAGCCATGCGAAAAGGGGCTTATTAACGGAGGCGTCTACCATATCGATTTGAAGGGAATCTCCTTGGACAGTTTTCCCGACAAAGGATCTTTCGAAAAAGAGGTATTGGAGAAAAACGTCGCGAAAAGGAATCTCCGCGGATATATCAGCGACGGATATTTCATAGACATAGGCATTCCAGAAGACTACAAAAAGGCGAATACTGATTTCGCCGAACTATTCAATTAGGCGAAATGGATTACACAGACATCACTTTCATACTTGAAAAAGGGAAATACGACACACTTCTTTTAGACAGGGATGGTGTCATCAACGAATATAGGCCTAACGATTACGTGAAAAGATGGGAGGAATTCATCTTCATTCCCGAATTTTTGGAAGCCATTCCGCAATGGAGCAAATGGGTAAAACGGATTGTGATTATCACCAACCAAAGAGGCATTTCCAAAGGATTATATACAGAAGAAGACCTTAGGGAAATCCATGCGAAAATGATAGAAAGCATAGAGAAAGCGGGAGGACGGATCGATAAAATATACCATTGTGCCGCCATGGACAAAAAAGATCCCAACCGCAAGCCCCAACCCGGCATGTTTCACCAAATGCTAAAAGATTTTCCGGATACGAATCCAGACAAGTGTCTGATGGTAGGCGACATGATGACGGACATGGAATTCGCCAACAACTGCGGAATCGCCGGCATTCTCATCAACGAGAAGCCTGCGATTTAATCGTCTCAGTCATTTTGGACCAAGCATATTTCTTTTTCTCCTCTTTTACATTCTCTGTGAACAAGGCACTTTTATCATTATCATAAAAATCGCATATGGCATCCGCCACAGCGGTCGCATTCGGATCAACGACATACCCCACCTTGTCGTGAGGGACAATCTCCGCCAAACCTCCCACATTGGTCACCAACATAGGCTTTTCGAAATGATATGCGATTTGAGTAACTCCGCTCTGAGTGGCGGATTTATATGGTTGCACCACCATATCGGAAACCGAGAAATAAGTAGACACCTTACTATCCGGTATAAAATCGTTATGCCAAATCACCTTATCGCCTAGATTCAACGATTTTTCAAGTTCAAAATACTTTTCTGAATTATTATAGAACTCGCCCGCTACGATCAGACGCACATTTTTTTGACGTATACGGTCGTCGGACATAGCGTTGAGAAGAATATCCAATCCCTTATAATCTCGAATAAAACCGAAAAAGAGGATATAAGAGCAATCAGGATCCAGATTTAATTCTTGGCAAGCCTGCATTCTGTCACATTTTTCTCCAAAATTATCGTAAAGAGGATGGGCGCAAAAAGCACGGCTCTTTTCTTTATCGAATAAGTCTAAATCACGAAGAACAGATTTAGACATCGCCACAAACCCATCAACGGCGCCCACAAAATATTTGGAAAGCAGACGGTCAGCTAAACGCTTCTCATGAGGAATGATATTATCTAAAACGGAAACAACCTTGGTCTTACCATTACGGCGCGCCATTCTAGCAATCGTTCCGAAACAAGGAGCCATAAACGGTAACCAATATTTTATAATTAACAAATCAGGAGCATCCTTCGCTATCTTTTTCCCAACAGAGAACCAGTTGAACGGATTGACCGAGCTTACACTTCTCTCAATCACCAATGATTCAGGAACGGGATCAGACGAATATTGCGTTTTCCCCGGGAATAGGAAGTTAGGGTACTGAAGTGTGAAAGTTTCGATTCGAACATCTTCGCCCTCCTCCATAAACTCTTTCGCCAACCGCTCGTTAAAAGCAGCCAATCCGCCTCTATAAGGATAAGCGGTTCCCAAAATCGTTATCTTCATAATTATCTACAAGAAAATCCTTTCTCTTCAGGTTTCACATATTTAGGAAGCAACTTCTTCGCGATGAAATAAGCGGTCGCCGCACCCAAAGCGTCAGCGAACCAATCACACCAATCACCCGTTCTCGGAGGGAAGAAATTCTCCTGCAAAAATTCTATAAGACCACCATAAAAAATCGGGAAATAGAGTCCGATCAAACGCATTTTCGTCTCTGCGAAAGTATGGCGCTGACGATATAACTCAAAGCAAGCCACGCCTGCCAAAGCGAAATACATCAAGAAATGGACTACCTTATCAAGTCCCTCAAACGAGATTTGAGGAATATCTGGGACCTCACGGATAATACTCAAATATAAAATCAGAAGCGACAATACAATCGTCATTCCATAAATCCTAAAAAAACGCATAATTTCATCTATTTTTTAATTAAACGATCAAATCTAGGCACAAAAAAAGAGGCGGAAAGCCACCCTATAAGGACACCCAAAGAATCATACAACCAATCCATCCACTCTGCAGAACGGGGCGGAAAGAAGTACTCTTGAACCAACTCCAAAGCGCCACCATAAAGGACCGGAAGCAGCAAAGAAACAAGGAACATGCGCATAGACCCGAATCCATAACCTCTCCTGAATGTCTCCCAAGACAAAGAAAACGTCAAAAGTGAGAAAAACAGCAGATGTCCCAAATTGTTACGAAGATCCAAGTAGTGCAACTCAAAATTTTCAGTCGCAAAACATACCTCATTATTGCGCATCGCTTCTGAAAATGCAGGCAAAGACGACCGGACCCACAAATAAAATATAATGGCTGCGATCACCCAAGAAAACGCATATTTTCTAAAAGACAAAAACATTCTAATTTTTTGAGGGACAAATATAATATAATCCCCAATAATTGAGGGATGTTAAATCCTTAAATAAACATAAACCCAATAATTTTCAATGCGCCTTGCTACAATTTCACATTCTTTTCCCCTCACTTCTCAGCCTCAATTCTAACCAAGACGTAACTTTCGTCCATCTAAAAGTGTCACAAAGATAAGAAAAAACGAGAAGAGAAGAAAAGAGGAGAGGCTATTTCCGAGATGTTCAAAATCAGACAACAATTTTTATTATCTTCGCGTAAACAAAAACAGTAAATAATAATGAAAACAGTAGTCAGCGGCATCCGTTCAACAGGAAACCTGCACTTAGGCAACTATTACGGAGCCTTGAAAAACTTCATACGCATGCAAGAGAACAACAATTGCTTCTTCTTCATTGCGGACTATCACTCACTAACCACACATCCGGATCCGAGCATTCTACATCCGAACGTGAAAAGCGTTTTAACCGAATATCTCGCCTGCGGATTGGATCCTGAGAAGTCAGCCATATTCATCCAAAGCGACGTGCCGGAAGTGGTGGAGTTATACTTGATGCTCAACATGCACGCATATTTAGGCGAATTGACAAAAACCGTATCTTTCAAAGACAAAGCAAGGAAAAATCCGGAAAACGTCAATGCGGGGTTACTCACCTACCCGACCTTGATGGCTGCGGACATTCTTATCCACAATGCAGACCAAGTACCGGTAGGGAAAGACCAACTCCAACACCTGGAGATGACAAGGAACTTCGCCAAGAGGTTCAACAACTTCTATAATGTGGATTATTTCAAGGAACCTATCGCATATAGCGACGGTACCGAACCTATCAAGATTCCAGGATTGGACGGCAGCGGTAAAATGGGCAAATCAGAAGGCAACTGCGTCTATCTAGCCGACGACGCAAAGACTATCGAGAAAAAAGTCAAAAAAGCATTGACCGACCAAGGTCCAACCGAGATGAACTCACCCAAACCGGAATGCATCGAAAACCTCTTCACCATCATGAAAGTGGTATCCACTCCTGAGACTGTACAATACTTCGAAGAGAAATGGAACACTTGCGAAATCCGTTACGGAGAGTTAAAGAAACAATTGGCAATTGATATCATCGCCGCTACGGACCCTATCAGGGAGCGCATCGCCTATATTGACGCACATCCCGAGATACTACACAATGCAGTGACAAGAGGTCGCGACATTGCGAGAGAGAGCGCGCAAAAAACCATCAAAGACGTAAGGGAAATCATGGGATTCAAAGGATTCTAACCGAATTCGAGTCAGGAATCGCCAACAAAAAACACCCCGTGTTGAGAACAACACGGGGTGTTTTTTTACCTATTCAACAAAGGATTTCGAGAGGTGACAATTAGCAGACCTGTCCATCCCCTGTATTTCCACGTCTAACACACACGACGATAGAAGTCAAAACAAAAAGGAACATTATCGCAATGCAGATGACAGCAATGGTATCTCCCCTAGTGACGCTATCCGGTTCAAAGGCGAAACGAATATTGTGTTCGCCAGCAGGAATTTCCAAAGCTCTCAACATATAATCGGCTCTGAAATGCTCCTTATGTTCACCATCAATATAGGCTTCCCATCCGAAAGGATAATAGATCTCTGAAAAGACGGCCAACCCATTTTGCGAGGATTTGGATTTATAATCGATATATTCAGGAGTATATTTAACCAATTCAATCGATGAAGACGAATCCTTAGCAAAAGATTTATCCTTCACATACGACTCGAAACACGCATCCACAACAGCCACATTACGAAGATTCTCTTTTGCCAATGCGTCACACTCCTCATTAGCGTTCTGGACACACTTGACATTCTCAACGAACCAAGCATTACCCATGGCATGAGGATTCGGAATCGCCATCTCTTCCTTACTCTGCAACGGAACGATGAAATACTTAGCGTTAAGCATATTCAGGACAGGGAATAAAGAATCGCCGTTGCATTGTTCCAATCTACCTCCAGTGGAAGAGAGTGCGGAAAACAACGGATTAAATTCAGGTGCGATATGTTGGTCGATCAAATCCTGGTAACGACGTAGTTTAACCGCACTATAGCCACCAATGGATTTGAAATAGTATGAAGTACGGGCTTCATTGAAAGTATTTGATGCGAGATTGAGCACCCTGAAATGGGTCGTGTCTTTCAAAATTTGCTTCTCGTAAGGTTTCTTCCTAAAATGTTCCTTCAATTTCATTTCGGAGGAGAAAGCGGAATCATTCATGAAACGTTTATCAACAGCCCACATATCGGCAATCACCAAAGCCCCTAAAATAACAGCGAAATAACCTAATTTTAGTTTCTTCTTGACACCATAGAACCAAGTAAGCGCCGCCGCAATGGCAATGAAGAAGAAAGAGCGCCAGCAATCGCCGAAGAACATACTCCGTCTCTGCTCGATGATTCCGGATGCGATCCAATCAGGCAACTGAGAAAATGTATTCTTGTCCAAAACTGACGTAAAATCATAGATCAGTCCACCAAAAATAGCGAAGAAGAGGCACAACCCACCCGAAACAGCAGCAGCCAATCCTATAGATTTTTGCAAACTTTTATCATCCACCTCCTTATCGGAAATTCTCTGCAAAGCAAGGAATCCGAGCAAAGGCATCGTAATCTCAGCGATAATCAGAATGGAAGACACCGCCCTGAACTTATTATACATAGGCACTACAGAGAAAAAGAACTTGGTCAAAGGCATATAGTTATGTCCCCAAGAAAGCAGAATGGAGAGCAACGTCACACCCAATAAAGCCCACGTGTATGGTCCTTTCACGACCAGCAAGCCTAAAATAAAAAGGAAGCAGACTATCGCACCCACATAGACTGGACCAGACGTAAACGGTTGGTTACCCCAATAAGTAGGAACATTCTGACAGAATTGTTTAGCGATTTTGATATCCACACCATTCCTCTTCATGGTTTCATACAAATCAGACTTCTCCCCGACATTATAGTTTGACGATCCGCCCATAAAATTCGGAATAAGCAAAGTGAACGTCTCATCGATACCATAACTCCAAGCGGTCGCATAATCCAAATCCAATCCTTTCGTCTTATTCTCCGCATCCGATTCCTTCACCAAATCAGAATGTCCGCCGCGCATCGTTTCCGAAGCGTATTCCATATTCGCGAAAGTCAAAGAAGAACCTGTCCCCATACCGATAAGGAATGAACCGGCGAACAAAGCAGTGGCAATGCCGAACTCTTTCCAAGCCTTACTTTTGAAATGTCTCCATAATTCAGCCAAAAAGCAGAATCCGATTATGAAACAATAATAATAAGCCATTTGAGGGTGTGGCGCGAATCCAACCGACACGAAAAGCATCGTCAGGCATGCGCCGAGTATTTTCTTGTCGTGATACGTTAAATAAAATCCCGCGACGACAAAAGCGAATAGCGCTAAAGTGGCGGTTTTAGAGTTGTGGCTTGCGCCTATAATGATGAAGAAATAGGACGAAAACGCCATGGCGATAGCACCCACGGCAGACAACCACTTATTCACCTTGAACGAGAGCAGCAAAACGAAAAAACCTATCGCATACAAAAAAACCATAAAAATCGGTGAAGCGCTATTGCTGCCATAGTGAGTCAGCCAATTCAACGGATACATCAATTTTCGGGACAAAGAAGGTCCACCGCATATCTGATAAGTCGGCATACCAGAAAACATGGAACCCGTCCACCATGACGCACCACCCGTTTCCTCATATTGCTCCACCTCATGATAAGCGCCACGCCAAGACAAGTTATCATTCGCAATAATCACTTTCCCATCCAATGAAGGCGACATGTAAATAGCCGCGATCAAAGCAAATAGTGCCACACAAAGTACGTATGGCCACGTTTTTTTCAATAAAGAATTCATATGATCAAAATTTTGTTTTTTACACACCTGTAAACCTGAACCAAAGACAATTCGAAATTAACCTAAAATAGAGTGATAGGTATCTCGTATCGCTTCGTTGGAATATTTCTCCAGATACAATTGCCGTGAATACGCGTTGAAACGAGGTCGCGGTTTTGTTTCGAACTCTCTCAATTTTCCAACAAATTCCTCAATGGTATCACATTTTCCTCCTACCCGTTCATAATCCACCTCGTATCCTTCGAAAGCCTCTGAAGTGGCTATGATATTTTTGCCGTACATAAGAGACTCGCATGTTTTCACCTTCATTCCACTACCTGAAAAAATCGGCAAGACCATCACATCCGCCTCATCTAAATATGGAGCCAAATCGGGCACATCACTCAATACCTCGATATTCTTCAGGCACTCATTCTCCTCTTTCAGTCTCGCCATACCCTTGCCGACAACACGCATACGGACATTCACCTTAGGCAGCACATTTTTGACAAACCAAAGAATGCCCTCGTTGTTAGGAGCAAAATAAGCACCCAGGAAGAGGCACAACGGAGTGGACGAGGTCATGATGTCCGAATTTGGTTCCTGCCTCAAGCGATCTGGCAAAGCCACCGGCACCAAATAGTCGGCAGGACGTCCGTACGAATCAGCGATCACTTTCTGATCACGTTCGTTCAGAGCGACAATAACATCAGAATAGTCGCAACTATAACGATCGTTCACATCAGCGCAATGGATCATGACACCTCTGAAAGGCAATTTAGACGGAAGTTTCGCATCGAAATATAGTTTTTCCACATTATGGAAATAAGAGACAATCTTCCCTTTATAACCGGACTTTTTTAACTTTTTAGCAATAATACCGAACAAGGTCCTATCGATGAAAACCTCTTCGAAACTCTGAGACAATCGGACAATTTTCTTCACCCGCCAAGGGGTTAATCCATAGTAATAATTAAACAATGTGAAAAAAGCGCCAGAGACATAATCCCACAGACCAGCCTTCTTGTTTTCGTCATGGACATAATAACATGTCACATTTTCGGATCCGACTTCCGCACAAATCATGTCATAATTTTTTTTAGCACCCTGACCTCCGCCCTCTAAAATGTTTTTGGAGTTCTTATAGGTGATAAACAAAATCCTTTTATCCATAATCAATCATATTATAGGAACCAATAAACAAAGTTAGTGCATTTTTCACAACAATTCAAGTGTGGACAAAACCTTGGTTATTCTATTTTCAAACGAATGTTTCTCGATTGTTTCCTGATACGCAGACTCCGCATCTAATTCCAATGTATTTCCCAACACTTTGGCTATCAACTCAATACATTCCTCATCTGAACGATACAAACCGACAGATCGGGCGGGGAACAAACTATCAACATACGGATTGGAATCACACACCTGAAAAGAGCCAGTGGCCGCTATCTCATATACTTTCGGATTCGCGCCATCCTTTTGTTGCTCATTGTGTATATTCAAAACCAATCTCGCCTCGTTATAGCATTGGTTCAAGACCTCAGAAGAAGCATTACAGTTCATATAGACATCCCGACGTTCTCTTGTCAACCAGTTCCAAAACCCTTTATACCATGGTTTATAAACGCCCCATATCAAAATTTTCTTTTCGGGAAAAGCTTTCACTACTTTCTGTAATAGATTTTGTCTTTTTTGAGACTGCCAAATGTCACCCGCGAAAACAATATCATACTTTTTCGACAAGTTTTCCATCTTGTAATAACGAGAGAGATCCGCTGCCTGAGGTAAAAAAAGAGCATTTTTGTCAAATTCTTCTTTGATTAAACTCATATCCGACTGCTCGTAGCAAAAGAGAGCATCCGCAAAAGGAATATTACATTTCATTTCAGGATACTTTCTGATCGAATCGAAAAACCAGATGGCCAACTTTGAAGATTTTCGGATATGTTCCGACACATTAGGAAGCAACGCAGCGCCATTTACGACAAAAACCAAATCAGGACAATTCTCATCAAAACGCCTTTGAACTTCCCGAGAAAACAGGTTCCTTCCTTTTGAGACCAAAACTTCCTTATTCCTAAAAAGTTTATATCTCAACATGTTTTTCCAATCATACGGATGTACTGGAGAGTCATAAGTTAAAACATCCACACCCCATCCCAATTTCCGGAAAGCAGCGGCAATACTATCGCTAAAATAAAAAAACTTAGGACTAATTACCAGAACTTTCTTATTCATAAAATTCTATTCTATCCAAATCAAGGATTTGTTTTCTTTTCTCAACAGGAGGCACCTTCATATAATCTCCATAAAGGCCCTTTAAATGAGCATCAAAATTCCCTGGGGCGTAAAACATATGGCCCTCAAATTCTATTTGTTGTAAAGGGAAGATATTTTCATGGTAAAACTGATGATCCGTAGATGAATAACAACCATAAATGCGTTTCTTCGCTTTTAACTTACCAAGCTCGCTATTAATAAACTTGAGAGAGACAGAAAACGGATGCAATAAGTACCCTAAGTACTTATTTTTCATCCGTTTAAATTTACTTTCATATTCCACTTCCCCATAATTGTGAATTTCTCTAAAAGATCTTCTATAGAGTTTGTCCACAAAAATCTTAAATGAATTATTCACAATCACGGAGTATTTAAATATATCCAACCAAAGCCCTTGTTCCTTTAATTTCACGAAGTGAGGATAATAGCAATAGGACTTTTTATCTCTAATCCTAGCATAGGGGAAAAAAGCATTGGAATCTACTGTATAGTCCTGAAAAGCAAAGTTGGAAGGCAAGTCTTCTTGCAATGCCTTTCTCAATTTTCCCATATCGCTTTCTAAGATGCTGACGTCAATATCATCATCCCATGGGATGAATCCTTTGTGACGAACCGCACCTAAAAGTGTACCGAAATCAATCCAATACGCAATATTATGTTTTCGGCATATAGAATCCAAAGCGACCAACATATCAAGCATCCTCAATTGTGCTTTGCGAAGCGTGGTCCCCTCTCCATTGTATTTTGTAAAATCCTCCATGCCAAAACCAGTCAGTATCACAACGTTTTCAAGTACTCGACGAAGTTGACTTTGTTCTGTAACGCAGTGGTTGTCGGTCTTCCCAAATCTTCACGGGCGCCAATTGAGCATTTCACTTCAATAAGGACTAATTCGTCACTAGCCTTCGCTGATTTCAACGCCTGATCCAACGCATCGAAAGAATCAACGCTTATGGTCTTCCTGTATCCGCAAGCCTTGGCGATAGCGACCAAATCTATTTTTCCTGCCACAGTCGGCTGACCTCCCACCGTCTCATGTGCGGAATTGTTTATGACAACATGGACAAGATTCTTAGGCGCATTCGCTCCGATCACTGCCATGGCGCCCATGTGCATCAGCACAGCTCCGTCACCGTCAACGCACCATATTTTTGTGTTCGGTTTATTGATAGCGACACCCAAGGCGATAGAAGAACTATGTCCCATAGAGCCGACTGTCAAGAAATCATATTTATGACTTTGATGGTTCGCCTCTCGGATCTCGAAAAGTTCACGGCTCGCCTTACCCGTAGTGGAAACAATCGGATCTTCACCGGAAACACCGACCACGTGACGGATAATCTCCTCACGCAACATCGTATTCTCATTTTTATATTCTACCGCACCATCATAAGAAAGTGCACCCTTTCTCACGACAAACGCAACATTTTTCCCTTGGACAAGCAGTTCTCTAAACGCCACCATCGCATTTCTGACCTCCTCGTCGGATGTCTCTTTCCCGATAACGAACGAAGCGATACCCATTACATCAAGCAGTTTCACGGTAACTTCACCTTGATAAATATGCTGAGGCTCATCATGAACGCCCGGCTCGCCGCGCCATCCAACGACAAAGACCATCGGAATGGCATAAACCTTATCATTTAAGAGAGACGCTACAGGATTAATGATATTACCCTCACCGGAATTCTGCATGTAAACGACCGGCACCTTACCCGTCGCCAAATGATAACCTGCGGCAAGCGCAGTACAATTACCCTCATTAGCGGCGATGACATGATGTTTCGGATCAATGCCATATTTATTCATCAAGAAGTTGCACAACGCTTTCAATTGAGAATCTGGGACACCTGTATAGAAGTCAGATCCTATTATCTCCAACAAATTTTCTACCTTCATTTTTCAAGAATTTTTCGATAAAGGGCATTGATTGTTTGTTCATCAAGCCTTATTGGGTTGTTTTTCAATCTTACGAGGTTGACCGATTTTGTCAACAAATCATATTCTTTTTCATCAACGGCTTTAGGGTTCTGTAAATTCAAACCGCTAAAAACCCGCATGAATTTATCCGCCGCCGCCATCGCATTGGTACATCCCATCGCAGAGGCAAGGGCAAGGAACATTTCATCCAAATACTCTTTGCCCCTAGGATCCAAGCACCAATCCGTATGTTTAACCATATAAGGCCACAATACCGAAACGCAAAGCGCAGCGGCATGTCCGTGGGAAATGCCATATTGCTTGGTCATCTTGTAACACATGGCATGTCCAGCCGTCGTTTGGGTTATATTAATCGCTTTTCCCGCCAAGTTTGCCGCATTCAACATGGCGGCATTCGCCGACTCTTCGTTTTCGAGATACGCATCGATATTTTTTAAAATCAAACCGATAGCCATTTTTGAAAATTCCTTGCTTTCATCCGTCGAATTAACGGACCAAAACGATTCTATAGAATGGCAGAACGCATCAAGCATTGTGGTTTTACGCTGATAGTCAGGCAATGAGCACAACATAGACGTATCAAACAAGACCGCCTGTGGAATGCAACTAGAATCAGTGACTGACTGTTTTTCGCCTTTATAGTAAATGACGGCATATCTCGTAGCCTCACTTCCCGTTCCCGCCGTAGTCGGAGCGGCAAGGAAAGGAATATCATTAGGCACGATTACCTCTTGAAGATAATTAACTCCTTCGGGCATATTCGAATAGAGTTTAATGCACTTGGCAACATCCATTGCAGAGCCGCCACCTATCGCGAAAATAGAATCACAATTACATTTCTTGAACAAATCCACTCCCTTGACAACAGAATCATAATCCGGATTAGGTTGGTATTCGGAAAAATAGACGGGAGAAATTCTTCCTTGTGCAGTCAGTTCGTCGAGAAACCCCTTCATCCTAAAATTCCGGAAAGACGAACCACAGACAATCAGAATTCTTTTCAGCCCGTTACGCAAAAAATATTCCGCTAATGACTCATAATTATTGTCGGAAGAGAGAATGACTTGCTGAGATTTCATTTGGTGCCCGGAATTAATTCCAATATTTCTTTTACGCCCATACACATATCATTCGCCTCTAAAGATCGGTGATGGGTAAGTATCGACTTCGCCGTATTAACCATTGCAGGATATGCGCTGCGCAACATGTGGTTGGCATAAATAACCACATTAACACCCCAGCTAACCAATTCCTCCTCTGTAATATGGTTATATGTGGTAGGGACAACCACAATCGGCACAGAAGTATGTTTTTGTCTGAATTTCTGACAGAACTCCTTTATATCTTCGCCTGTTTTATTTTTGGAATGGATCATGATTCCGTCAGCGCCAGCCTCGACATAAGCGTTACAACGCTCAAGGGCATCTTCAACAGATTTGCCGGCGATAAGACTCTCACAACGGGCAATTATCATAAAATCGCTTGTAACCTGAACTCGTTTCCCAGCTCTGATCTTTTCCGAGAAATCCTCTATCGTATCTTGCGTCTGAATCGCATCAGTCCCAAGAAGTGAGTTTTTCTTCAAGCCGACCTTATCTTCAATGATAACCGCCGACACACCCAATCTTTCCAACGTTCTGACAGTGAATACGAAATGCTCTATCTTTCCACCCGTGTCCCCATCGAAAATAATTGGTTTCGTAGTACACTCCAACGCATCATTCACGCCATGAAGTCTTGTGGTTAAATCAACAGCTTCGATATCAGGCTTCCCTTTGCTGGTTGAATCAGTCAGAGAGCTAGCCCACATACCGTCGAACTCTTCAGTTTTATTGTTTACTTTGACCTTCGTCTTTTCAATAATAAGACCTGTCAGTCCGGAATGGCTTTCCATAATACGAACTATTGGTTTCGCCTTAATCAAACGGCGAAGCATTCTCTGACGGACTTCAGGCGTAGTTCCTATCTCACGTACCTCGGCATTGAGCACCGTTGAAGAGATACCTGGCGTATAAGGGATATCAATCACTTTTCCACCCCATTTAGCGACGCATTCAACCACACGTTGTCTGGTCTCCTGTTGAACACCCGTAAGCCAATCGTCACCATGAAGCACATAGTCAGGTTTATACTTCTCAAGATTTGGAACATAATCCAATGTCGACTGAGGTACGACCCTTGCAACTCCCTTTATGTTAGATACGATTTCAGCGCGTTGTTCATATGTCAAATATGGTAGTCTTTTATAACTTGCTATCGCCTCATCCGTAAGCACACCAATAGTCACTTCACCAAGCTTCATCGCCTCGTGAATGATATTCAAATGCCCGTGATGAATTAAATCGGCACCCATGCCACAATAAACGGTACTCATATGATCCACTATTTTATTTATTATACATTATCCATTTATGACGGTATATCTCCCTTCCATTCTAAATGTCACATTCTTTTCGTCACTTCGTCATTCCTATTTCTCACATCCGAACATTCTTCCTCGTCTCTATCCACACTAGGTTTTCAACCCATGGCCATGAAGAAGGGAAACTCTTCCTTCAACACAAACTTAAGACACAAAAGAACCATCGGACCATTATTCTATAATCAAGGAAGCCAGCTCTATAAAAAGGCCTGTCGCACTAAGAACTTCGTATCCACCAGCAGAACATTCCGCCAGCATAAAAACGCACAAATGTACTACAAATATCTCAATAATCAAAAAGGAAGCAAGATTTCACGTTCGTAATATACTCACTAAATCAACACATAGAGTAGCGAGTCGGAAGGATGCAATCGCAAATAATCCACAACCCAAATTTTCTAATTTCCCGATACGTTTTCGGAATCAAATTCAGGCGATTTCTCCCGATCATATTTAAATCCGATTTTTTTATTTATACGGCGGGTACAACTATTTTGAAATGGAGGGAGCTCGCGGCATCATTTAACGCATCCCGATTATCATTTACCATATGTTTTTTTCATTTCCCACACACATATTCCAATGATTTAGACGCTAACATTTTAAAGAAAGATCCTCTTTCTTATTATCGCATATTCTGTCAAGAAAATTCCGCCAACTGATTTACGGGAAGGATTTATTATTGGCTTATTTAATCTTATCACTCCGTCACGATCGCCCTAAATTTTCTCTCCAACCTATTTCCTTCTTCGTCGACCACCGTGATCACATGCTCCCCCTCGGTGGTGGAGATTCCCTTCTGATGGTACTCTGTCGTCTCCCCGAGGTAGGTCTCATCAAGGTGCCAATAGAGCGTTGCAGTCCTATTCCTATGCGCCACCTCGAAAATGATTTCGCCCCGTTTTCCGTCCATCTCCTTCGGAATATACAATTTTCTGAAATCCTTCGGATAGATGAAATCCATCGTCTGAATAGATTCGTCCTCGCATCCTGACACGAAAGGCGGCAACGGAACATAAGAAGTATTATGGAGACGGTAATAGTACTCCATAGACGGCGGTAATATGAACCAAGGTTTGTGGACCATCTCCAATGGGGAAACGCATTTCTCCGTCGCCCTGAACTTCTCGTCCTTCGTCAAATGGATAAGCTGATGGTATGGACAAGGGGCGCTATTCGCGCATGGAGCATACAAAAGGATCGTATCACCCGCCGGGCAATCCTTTCCGCGCAAGAAACCGCTTTGCGCGCAGACTTCCATTTGAGAAAAGCCCTTCGTAGGACGGGCGAACCAAGTGGTGTTAGGCAAGATATTATAGATGGAGAACATGACCGGTGCGGCATATCCGACACCCGTCAATTCGGGGCGTCCCTCTCCGTCGGCGTTGCCCACCCAGACGCTCACCACATATTCGGGCGTGACACCGATAGCCCACGCATCACGGTTACCGAAGCTGGTACCCGTCTTCCATCCCACCTTACGGGAGGAGGAGAAGATTCTCCAATCGGTCACGTTAGGGCGGTTCAGTTCCTTGATAGCGTCCATCGTATGCCAGACAGAGCCCGCATGGAAGAGGAAAGGACCTTCGGAGAACCTATCCTTTTCCGCATGGCGGATCAGTCTTGGAGCATGGATATCAGCCACATTGTATAAAAAATCCTTGTTGTAGCGATTTAATGTTCTAGCCATGGAAGCATAGACACCCGATACATCCCAAAGCGTCGCTTCGGCGCCGCCTAGGATTAGCGTCAAGCCATAATGATTAGGGGAGAAATTAAGGGTTGTGACGCCCGCCCGCTTTAAATAATCTTGGAAGGAAGGAATGCCATATTTACGGAGCATAAGCACAGCGGGGATGTTCAAGGAGCGAGCCAGTGCCTCATCGGCAGGCACTGCACCGTCGAAAGTCCTATTGTAATTCTGCGGTTTATATCCAGCGATTTGAATCGGCACGTCTGGCACCAACATACGGGGAGTAACCTGACCATCCTCAATCATCGCGCAATAGAGGAAAGGTTTCAGAATACTACCCGTGCTTCGAGGGGAAGTGATCACATCCACCTGGTTATCGTCCTCGTTATTATAGTCCGAATTACCGCAATAGCACAACACATCACCCGTAGCGACCTCCTGCACCATGGCGCAGATATTCTGCACGCCGTTTTGTCGGAATGTGTTGCGGAAACGGGTAAGCAATATCTCCACATTACGTTGAATAGAGGCGTCTAATGTGACACGCACATTCTTTCCCGGCATCTCCTTAGCGAGACGATCGACCAGATGGGGCGCCATCATCTGTAAGGAATAGGTTCGGTCAGGCAGAGGCTCATCCATGGAAAGATCCAACATCTCCTTATCGAAATAGCCTTCCTCGCACATCTTTCCGAGCAGTCTATCACGCTTGTTTTTCAGCGATTCCCTATTCTTTTCGATATGTATCATAGAAGGAGAGTTCGGAAGCACGGCCAAGAGAGCCGCCTCCGCCCACGAGAGCTCCCTCATATCACGCTGGTAGTAGCGCCAAGAAGCGGTCTGTAAGCCAACGGTATTTCCACCATAAGGAGCGTTAGAGACATACAAGGAGAGTATCTCTTCCTTGGAATAATGGAGTTCGAGCCAGAATGCCCCTATCGTCTCGATAATCTTTTCGGACAACACCCTTTTCCGGTGTCCCCTACTCATCCTGATCACCTGCATGGAGATAGTGCTACCACCGCAGACGACACGTCCTGCGGAGAGGTTCGTCCGCAACGCGCGGAAGATGGCGACAGGATTGACACCAGGATGATGAAGGAAATGTTTATCCTCAAAACAGATAGTAGCCTTTTTCAGACGGTCAGGGACAGAATCGACAGGAGGAAACCTCCATTGTCCGTCACCAGCAAGGCGGGCTCCCACCAAATCGCCCTTTTCCGTAAACACAGCCGTAGAATAATCCGCGGGAAAGAGCGAAACACGAACCAAACAGAACAGGAGAAAAATAAAAAAAAGGATGAAACATATCCACGCTTTCCAACTACGCAAATACTGTTTCATCCCCTTATCGATTAATTAAACGGATTAGCCCCTGCTTGCGCGTTTCCTTTCCGTTTCGTCCAAAATAATCTTACGCAGACGCATGCTCTTCGGAGTCACCTCCACATATTCATCCTCCTTGATATACTCCAGCGCCTCCTCCAAAGAGAAGATGACAGGAGGAATGATTCTCGCCTTTTCGTCCGAACTCTTGGAACGCATGTTCGTAAGCTGTTTAGACTTAGTGACGTTAATCACGATATCATTATCCTTGCAGTGCTCGCCCACCACCTGACCGGCGTAAACCTCGTCCTGCGGGCTGATGAAGAATCTACCCCTATCTTGCAACTTATCCAAAGCATAAGCGAAGACCGTTCCGCTCTCCATAGCGATGAGCGAACCGTTCGTTCTACGTTCGATATCACCCTTATAAGGTTGGTATTCCAAGAAACGGTGAGCCATAACACCCTCGCCGGCGGTAGCCGTCAAGACATTGGTACGAAGACCGATGATACCACGGGAAGGAATGATGAACTCCAGATGCACGCGGTCGCCCTTACGTTCCATGGAAGTCATATCACCCTTACGAACAGATACCATCTCAATCACCTTTCCGGAAACCTCATCAGGCAAATCGATTGTCAATTGTTCAACCGGCTCGCACTTCACACCATCAATCTCCTTGATGATAACCTGAGGCTGACCTACTTGCAACTCATAACCCTCACGACGCATCGTCTCGATCAAGACAGACAAGTGCAACACACCACGACCAAAAACAACCCACTTATCGGATTCCGGATCCTTCACGACGCGCAATGCCAAGTTACGGTCCAACTCCTTCACCAAACGGTCGTTGATATGTCTGGAAGTGACAAATTTACCCTCTTTACCGAAGAACGGAGAATCGTTGATAGCGAATACCATGCTCATGGTAGGCTCGTCGATTGCGATAGGAGGCAATGGTTCAGGGTTCTCCAAATCACAGATGGTATCACCGATATCGAATCCTTCGATACCGACCAAAGCGCAGATCTCACCACATTGAGCCTCACGAACCGTAGCCTGTCCGAAACCTTCGAACACACGCAACTCCTTAATTCTAACCTTCTTCACGGAACCATCCCTCTTCACCAAAGAGAGATCTTGAGACTCCTTCAAAGAACCGCGGTGGATTCTACCGATAGCGATACGACCCACATAAGCGGAGAAGTCCAAAGAAGTGATCAACATTTGAGGAGTACCCTCGTTGATTCTTGGTTCAGGGATATATTTGATGATAGCGTCCAAGACAGGAGTGATATCGTTCTCACGAGGTTTCTTCCAGTCGTCGGACATCCAGTTATTCTTAGCGGAACCATAGATGGTAGGGAAATCGAGCTGTTCCTCGGTAGCGTCCAAGTTGAACATCAAATCGAAGACAGCCTCCTGCACCTCTTCAGGGCGGCAGTTAGGCTTGTCGACCTTATTGATGACGACGATAGGCTTCAAGCCCAATTGGATAGCCTTTTGGAGCACGAAACGGGTCTGCGGCATAGGACCCTCGAAAGCGTCCACAAGCAACAACACACCGTCCGCCATGTTAAGCACACGCTCCACCTCACCACCGAAGTCGGAGTGTCCCGGGGTATCTATGATGTTTATCTTCGCATCCTTGTAGTTGATGGACACGTTCTTGCTCAGAATCGTGATGCCACGCTCACGTTCCAATTCATTGTTATCGAGCATCAACTCACCTGTCTGCTGGTTCTCGCGGAAGAGATTTCCGGCCAGCAGCATCTTGTCCACTAAAGTTGTCTTCCCATGATCCACATGGGCGATGATGGCAATGTTTCTTATGGATTGCATAGTATCTGACATATTCTATTTTGAAAAAATTTTGATTCATTCATTTTCATCACACCTTGATTGATCACGCAAAAGCATAGAAAATGACCATTTGACGAGGTGAGATATCCAGCCAACGAAGATACTCCTGTGACAGAGCCTGTCTTAGCATGAACATTCTCCGCCGCTGTTGTTCGCTTCATGCGCTTCTTCAAAGTACCATCTTTTCCAGCTATGGGCAATGAAGGGAAAAAAGTATTAAAAATATCTTTAATTATAGAAGAAATAGG
>CALCUH010000130.1 GCA_937907165.1 uncultured Bacteroidales bacterium
GGTCGCTCGGACTATTTCGACTATGATGGCAATAGTTTACGCAAAGCGTTCCTAAAGGCTCCGTTAAGCTATTCGCGCATCAGTTCCACTTTTTCAAATAGTCGTTTCCATCCTGTCCTGAAGATTTTCCGTCCGCATCATGGTGTCGATTATGCGGCTCCGTATGGTACGCCAGTCTCTTCTATCGGTGACGGTCGTGTCATTTACAAGGGGTATTCAGGCGGTGGCGGAAACACAGTGAAAGTGCAGCATAATAGTACATACATGACTTGCTATATGCATCTTTCCAAATTCGGAAAGTTCGGTACGGGTTCCGTGGTGAAACAGGGAGACATCATCGGTTATGTTGGTAGTACCGGTACTTCCACAGGACCCCACCTCGATTTTAGGGTATATGAGAACGGACATCCTATTAATCCTTTGAAATTAAAATCACCGCCTGTCGAACCGGTAGATTCCATCTATCGAGACCAATACTTCTTCAGAAGAGATTCCTTGATGAAAATATTGAATCAGTAATTCGAGATTTGCTATATGCTAAAATGAATTTTATATATAAAAAAAAATCAAAATTAAAGATGTCGAATAATGTTTATTCGTAATAAATCTGCGATTTTGTTTTTTTTTTGTGTATAATATTTTTGAATTTATATTCATATTTTCTATATTTGTATTAAGTGTTAATTTCGTTTATACGTTATAATACGTTTTTTATAAATACGGTGTGTTATGGATGTCATAAGGAAAGAAGTGTTTTGTTCATTTGTGAAGAAAGTATTCGGAGTGCCACCGACGGACCTACTTTCAGAAGAATCGATTGAATATTTCAATTCGAAGATTCGTGTCGTAAAGCTAAGCAAAGGGGAGTTTTTGCAGATTGAGGGTGATGTTAGCAAGTTTTGGGGAGTAGTGACCGAAGGGTTGGTTCGTATCTATTATATGCATGGAGATGATGAGGTGACTGAGCAGTTGGTTTCCGAAGGTGAGGATTTTATGGATTACGAGAGCTTTTTGGACCAGGTACCGAGTCGTCGTTTCATCCAAATGGTGGAGCCTACCACAATCTATTTGGTTAATAGATTGGAGTGTGAAAGTATGTGTGACGTCAATTTGGAATTGAGAAATTTTTTCCGTCATATGACAGAGTGTTTGTTGCTCCATATAGAGAAACAGATTCATTCGTCTATTTTTAAAACCGCAAACGAACGTTATGAACATCTGATAGAGAAGAAACCGGACTTGATACTAAGAGTTCCTTCTGTCTATATCGCATCTTATTTAGGAGTAACACCAGAGACTTTAAGCAGAATTAGATCTAATGTAAAGTAATTTAACATTGTAATTATGAAAAGAATTATCATTAACAAGAAATTGGTTTTGGATGAAATCCAACGATTGATTGGACCGATGGAAATTACGGATGATGTGGTGAATGAGATATTGAAGGTCGCTACTATTCAGAAAATTAAAAAGCATGAAAATATTTTGAAGGCTGGTGAAGTAGATGATTTCTTTGGCGTTGTCTTAAAGGGAATCGTGCAGGTTTACCACTATCAGGGAGACAAGATGGTTTCGGACTATTTTGGCTCTGAAGGCTTCTGCTTTTTCGATGTGGATAGTTTCTTGACATCTAAACCGTCCGAAGCGTATATTGAGGCTTTGGAGCCTACCGTCATTGCTAAATTCGACCGCAATCAGTTCCTTAAGTTGGGCGAAACAAATATTGTTTATGACAATATATATAGAAGAATTCTTCAATATATGATTAAGTTGTCTAATGATAGGCTTAACTCCATATTGCATGAGTCTGCCGAGGAGAAATATGAAAACCTCGAAAGACGTGTCCCGGGATTAACTTCCCGTGTGAGCGCCATCAATGTAGCATCTTACATCGGTGTGACGCAGGAGACTTTGTGTCGTATCAAATCTAAGCAGGGTGACTTGTTGTAGAACACCCCCTTTTTATACTTATATTGCGCCGTAATATCTATTGCGGCGCTTTTTTTATGCTTTTCTATGTCTTTCTTGTTTGCCTTTTTTGTTTTATTTCCGTTAATTTGTGGTGTCATTGTGGTTTATATACACTTTATTCGAATTATCATGAAAACACGTGTGCTCTCTATTCTTACTATGTCCCTTTCCCTGAGTATTTCTGCTTGGGCTGACATTGACATATCCGATCTCTATTTGTCTCACTACGGATTCGACGATTCGGAGTATTTCGATTATCGCGCGAATGAGAGCGGTAATGTCGCTCAGGAAATCCTTCCCGTCTATGGATGGAGCAAGGATATCGGTGTGGATTATACAGTAACAGGTGTTTATGAACTAGGTACCTCCAAGACTTTCAATACGAATGGAAGGGTTCCATCTTCCGGTTATCAGGGTTCGAAAGGTGGTTGCCTTGTGTTGAGCACCGGTTGGGAGGAGTCTCTTAAGTATTTCCAAAAAATCACTTTACCGGCTGGTTCCTACAAACTGCAGGCTGCTTTCTATAATGGTAGCAACTCCACAAACGGTAATAGCCTATTGGGGTGGATTCCTGATAATGGCACCTCTTCCCTCTCCCGCCTCTCCTCTTTTCCCATGGATTGGACGCTCGATGAGGTGGGTTTTTCGCTCTCTGCCGAAACGAGGGGAAAGGTTCAAATCGGTTTCAAAGGTGCGCCGAACGGTTCCGCCAATTCAGCTAAGGTGGTGGTGGATTTCGTGAAACTTTTCTTGGTGGGCGACGATAACACGTTGATTGCCGGAATACGTTCTTCTTTGAAAGCCACGCTCTCTTCCGCTCTTTCCTCCTATGGCGACGGAAAGGGGCGCAATGCGGATAAACTCAAGGCGTCTATGGATGACGCCCAGTCTGTGTGCGATAATGCTTCCGCTTCCTATTCGGCTCTCTTCAAGGCGAACGAAGCGCTTATGGGAGAATTGACCTCTTATGGCTGGTACAACTCTTCTTCGGACAAGCCTGCGGATTTGACGGAGTTTATCGTCAACCCAAGTTTCGAGGATGGTTTCGAGGGTTGGAGCCAATCGGGTCTTCAAACACAATCGAACACGTCATTCACTTTGAAATCAGGTAATTATTATATTGAGAAATGGGTAAGCACTAACTCGAAAGTGGGAAGCGCTAGTGTATCGCAAGAGATTAGTTCGGATATTCCTTTGGGCGTTTTCACCTTAAAAGTTTCCGCACAAAACACGCAGAACGGACAAGGTGGACAGACGGGCGCTTGGATCATTGTGGAAGGTGATTCGCTTGCAGTTTCCGAGACGAAGGATTATTCCTTGAAATTCACGCATGTGGAAGAGGGCTTCACTATCGCTTTTGTCGCTAAGAACGCTTCCGGCAACTGGATTGCGCTTGATAACTTCCGTTTGGAGTATTGTGCCGCTTCTCTTGACGATCTCAAGAAGGAGATGGAACGTCGTTTGGAGTTGGCGGAGAATCTTTTAGAGAAGAATATTTTTAAGGGGTATAAGACTGCCCTTTCCTCAGAAGTGCAACGTGTTAACGCTTGGATGGAGAATCCGGACGAAGAGTCGTTGCCGCCTCTAGCCACCTCTTTGCGTAAGGCGGTCTCTTCCGCTCTACTCTCCGTGGGGGCGTTCCAGCGCCTATCTGATGAGATAGCCTCCGCCAAAGAGGCTTATAGCGCTGAAAAAAAGGGAAGCGACGTCTTGTTGGCCGCAATTAATGAGGCGGAGAAATATTTGACGAACGAGTCTTTGAGCGTGGACGATTTGGATGGGTGCGTGAAACGTTTGGATGACGCTCTTTTCACTTATAATGTGGAGAATGCTTCGGGTTCTGTTCCTCAGGTGACGACGGATCCGCGTCATGTCACGGGTGCCACAATGGCTTTCGGACGCGCCTCTTTTTCAGGCAATGATATCACGGAGAAGGGTTTCTGCTGGTCCACTAGCTCGAATCCGAGCGTTTTGGACAGTCGTTCCTCGCTCTCTTACTCCAATAATGGTTAGTGTTAGATATCGTTATAATGGTGATATTTATGTTATGAAGGATTTGGAGCCGAGTACGGTTTATTATGTGCGTCCATACGCTATCACCCGTTCTAATGCGGTGGGTTATGGTGAACGCATCAAAATTTGCACTCTACCCAAGGGAGAGATTACTTGGAGCTACAACAATGGTGGTTCGGATGCAGAGAACCAACGCATTAACGCCGCTGTTGCGGACGCTTGCGACGTATGGAACAATATTACGAGCATTCGAGGTCTGCATCTCACCGTGAACTATGGTGCAAGCACCGAGACTGCCGATTGCAGTTTCGGAGGTTGGATGAGGGTCGGACCGAACGCCAGCTACCAACGTACTGGTACCATACAACATGAGATGTGCCATGCGGCGGGTGTGGGCACGACCCAACCTTGGATGAACTCGTCGATTTATAGGCAAGAGGTGACGAAGGGATTTTGGCTAGGCGAACGAACGGATCAGGTTGTTCGTTTCTTCGAGAACAATAATACAGCCCAATTGAAGGGTGATGTGACCCATTTTTGGCCTTATGGTATCAACGGTGCGCATGAGGATGATGGAACTCGTATCCTATACTATGCCAACGCTTCCATCATGCAAGCTTTGGGTGAGGACAATCTCCCGCCTGTGGAAGGCGCCTTCGCCTCCCCTGCCTACACATTCACGCAGGAGGATTACGAGACTTATTATCTCTTGTCGGCTGACGAGTCTACCTCTATGCCAACGATGCTGAAGTCTGAGAATGGCGGATTGAGTCTTGTGGCGAATGATTGGAAAACTGCCGTTAAAGACGATTCTTACGCATGGAAGATACGTTTCAACCCTGAGACGCAATATTATGAATTCAAGAGCGTGATGGCGGATAAATCGCTTTCTTGCGCCAATTCCCGCATCTCTCTTAGCTCAGCTGAGCAATATGGAATTCAACTGATGGGGTCGCGGCAGAATGTGGTGAACAGTTTCTTCAACATGAAGTCTTATTGGATGGTTTTTGTGGATGGCACAAACCGACCTATGTCGTTGACAGCCAACGGGAACGGTGTCTCAGCTTCTCGTTTTGACCACCAGAACTCCGCCTCCAAACAACGGTGGATTTTCTTATCGAAGGCTGAGGTGAAAGCGTTGGCGGGTGATTTGACGGAGTTGGAATCGCAGACTTCTGAAATCTCTGGTCTTGTTGTCTATGGTACGGAGGATGGTATTGTTGTGGAGAGTGTCAATGAGGGGCAATATGTGACGGTACATAACCTTTACGGACAATTGGTGGCGCAATTCTATATGCAGGCTGGTTTACGAGTCGTAGTGCCCGCAAATGAAGGCATATATGTCGTGAACGGAAAAAAGGTCGTCTCGTTGAAACGATGATGGGAAAATAGCGTGAATCGTCAGCCGACGTTCACACTTTATTGATATGATCGTCAGTGCGATAAGTGAATTTATTTAAAAGGTTGAAGCCCATTGACTTCAGCCTTTTTTCGCTTTCTAAGATATTATTTTCGTTGTTGTAGGAAGGAATAAGCGGGAGTCTGACTGTGATTTTTTCTTTGTCGACTTGTTTCCCCAACCATTCCAGATTCTTCAAAGCTTGAAGATTGCTTTTGCCTGTGTAGGCTTGGTAGATATCGTCGTTAAGTTCTTTGATATCAACATAATAGTGGTCGATAATAGGTGTGATTTGCTGAAGATTAGCCAATGGAACATTGAGAGAGGTCTCCAAGCAAATGTTCCATTCCTCGCCGCACAAGTCACGGAAAGCGGAGATGAAGTCGCTGTAGAGTAAAGGTTCTCCGCCTCCGAAAGTGACGCCGCCGTTGGTTGCTAAAAAGTAGAGATTATCGATGCTGACCAATTCGTATAGCTCTTCTGGCGTATAATATTTTTTTGGCCCCTCTTTCCACGATTGAGGGTTTAGGCAATAGCGGCATTTGAGAGGACAGCCCCAAAAGCCAACCAAAGTAGTCACGCCTTCACCGTCTGTGACTATTCTATGTCTTTCTATGCCTATGATAGGGGCTTTCAGATCCGACATCTTATTCGTTATTTTGATCGTTGAAAAGTAAGTCCGTCTTTACCATCTGAGAGGAGTTGGCAGTAGAATCAGTGATCTCCTGTTCGAATTCGGGATCAGGTTCAATGTATACGTCACCCATCTCTTCGTGGCAAGCCGAAAGCGCCAAGGTCAGACCAGCCATGGATGCCATTTTTTTCCATCGTCCGCTTTTAGCTAACTCATTTTCAAGGAAGCGTAGTTCCGCCTCGCACTTCGGACAAGTTCCCTTACAATCTCCTTGGAAAGTACATGCTTGGGTCACGAAAGGAATATCGTTTTCTGAGGCGATACGTTGCCTGATTTCCCTTAAAAACTTACATTTTTCTTTGCCTGTCATATGAAGAATGTTTTTTATTGATACTATGTTGACTTCATCGTAACAAAATTAGCAAAAATAGCAGTTCTGTCATCTATTTCATCGCTCTATTGGATATAAAAAAGGCGGATACGATCGCGCATCCGCCTTGCTAGTTATATCGGAACCCGAATTACTCGAATTCGCGGTATCTGATGATTGTCTGCTCACGGTCTGGACCGACAGAGACGATTTTGATAGGTACTTCGAGGTAATCCTCCAAGAAGTCCAAATAAGCGTTGAACTCCTCAGGAAATTCGTTTTCGCTCTTCATCTTCGTCATGTTGGTCTTCCAACCATCCATTTCAGCGTAGACAGGCTCAACAGAACCTTCAGTCACGTCGAATGGAAATTCGTCCGTCTCCACACCGTTCACCTTATAAGCAACGCAAGCCTTGATGGTATCGAAGCCGTCGAGCACGTCGCTCTTCATCATGATCAGTTTGGTGACACCGTTAATCATCACCGCATATTTCAAAGCCACGAGGTCAATCCAACCGCAGCGGCGTTCACGACCTGTTACGGCACCGTATTCATGACCGAGGTCACGGATTGTCTTGCCAGTCTCGTCGAACAATTCCGTAGGGAAAGGACCAGAACCGACACGTGTACAGTAAGCCTTGAAGATACCGAAGACGTCACCGATTTTGTTTGGAGCGACGCCAAGACCCGTACAAGCGCCTGCGCAGATAGTGTTGGAAGAGGTGACGAACGGATAAGAACCGAAGTCAACATCCAACATCGTACCTTGGGCACCCTCAGCGAGGATGGTCTTGCCCTCAGCGAGCATACCGTTCAACTCATATTCGCTATCGATGAATTGGAACTCCTTCAATTTAGCCACACCCTCAAACCAATCTTTCTCAATTGGAGCGAGGTCATATTGGAAGTCGTAATGACTCAAAATCTCTTTGTGTCTTGCGATCGCCTTGTTGTATTTCTCTTCGAAATTATTCAACAAATCACCCACACGAAGTCCGTTACGGCTGATTTTATCAGTGTAAGTAGGACCGATACCCTTTCCTGTTGTACCGATTTTAGACGAACCCTTAGCGGATTCGTATGCGGCATCCAATAGACGGTGAGTAGGCAAGATAAGATGAGCCTTTTTGGAGATGAACAATCTTTTCTTCAAATCATGTCCTGATTTCTCCAATTCCTCCACCTCTTTTTTGAAAAGAGCTGGATCGAGCACTACACCATTACCAATCACATTCACCTTTCCGCCTTGGAAGATACCAGACGGAATGGAGCGCAACACATACTTTTGTCCTTCAAATTCAAGAGTATGTCCGGCATTTGGTCCACCTTGGAAGCGAGTCACAACATCATAGCCCGGCGTCAAGACGTCGACCACTTTGCCTTTACCCTCATCTCCCCATTGGAGACCCAACAATACGTCAACTTTCATTTGATATACATTTTATGTTACTCGAATGCGCCCATGCGCAACATATTCACTTCTTTCTCGGAGAGGAATCTCCACTGACCGCGTTTCAGGTTCTTCTTGGTCAAACCAGCGAAGTATACCCTATCCAAACGCATCACTTTATAACCTAAGTGCTCGAAGATACGACGTACGATACGGTTTCTTCCGGAGTGGATTTCGATACCGATCTTTCTGTGCTCGTCCTCGTCCAAGAAACTGATTTCGTCAGCCTTGATCTCACCATCTTCCAACATGATACCAGCCAATATCTGGTCGTAGTCGTCTTGGGTAAGACCCTTGTCCAAAGTCACTTGGTAAATCTTCTTCTTGTTATATTTAGGGTGAGTCAATTTAGCTGCCAAATCACCATCGTTGGTGAGGAGCAATACACCCGTCGTGTTCCTGTCTAGACGACCTACTGGGTAGATACGTTCGTGGCAAGCGTTCTTAACGATATCCAAAACCGTCAATTTTGCGTATGGATCATCGTTGGAAGTCACACAATCCTTTGGCTTGTTGAGCAACAAATAGATTCTCTTATCAGGAGAAACCAATTGGTCGTGGATCATCACCTTGTCGCCGCGGAGAATCTTCGTACCCAATTCGGTTACGTTCACACCGTTCACAGTGACAACACCAGCTTGAATCAGCTCGTCAGCTTCACGACGTGAGCAGATACCTGCGTTGGCGAGGAATTTGTTCAAACGAATCTGCTCGTTTGGATCCTCCACGATGGAACGATACTCGATCGGTCTGGTGATATTTTTGAATTGCTTGTTGTTGCCGCCTTTTTTGAAGCCGCCACGATTGTTCGGACGTTGACCGCCATTGTTATAACCGCCGCGATTGTTGTTGTATCCGCCGCGATTGTTGTTATAGCCGCCACGGTTGTTGTTGTATCCGCCACGGTTGTTGTTATAGCCGCCACGGTTGTTGTTGTATCCGCCACGGTTGTTGTTGTAGCCGCCACGGTTGTTGTTATAGCCGCCACGGTTGTTGTAGCCACCGTTGTTTCCGCCGTTTTCATAGTCACCGCCTTGGTTGTCGTTGTTGCGGTAATTGTTATAACCGCCGCGGTTGTAGCCACCACCATTGTTGTTGTCATAGCCGCCGTTGTTGTAGCGGTTATTCGGACGATACGGACGATTGTTCTGGTATTCGCCGTCGTTCTCCATATTAAAACGGGTGGATTCGCCGATTCTTCTTCTCGGACGTTTAGCCGAAGGATCAGCATTGTTTCTTACTACCCTATTTTCGTCATTGAAATTAGGATTGAAACTCTTTCTTTCTTTTTGGATTTCTCCGTCATTGTTTTCGGCATTGTAGTTCCTCCCGGAATCTTTTTGCCATTCTTCTTCGTTAGGATACATAATTTACTATTAAATAAAAAAATACATTATATGTAATAATTCAATTTTTTCCATTTAGGCCTTCCCAAAGTGGGGGGATTCATTTTCAAACAGTGCTATTCCCTTTTTGTTTTCTTCGTTCCTCCACATCCTATAGCCTCGCAAAGATACTATTTTTTTTAGAAATAGTCCTTTTTAATTACTTTTTTTATCAGAAAGTTTCTGAATATGTATATTCATAACGGCGAATGGTGGCGGTTATTGTTGGAATGAAGTTGTTTTTATAAATGTTTAGGTGAAACTTTGGGGTACTCTTGCATTTTTTCCCCTTTATATAATGCCATATTGTTAGGAAGTTTTGTAACGATTTAGTCTCATGTTTGACCAATCGTTAAAACTTTTTGTAAATGTATATATGTGTAAAAACATTTTAGTAATTAGCCACAATTAGGGTTCGCATAAGGACAAAAAAAAAGGAGGTAAATCCCCCTCTTTCTTTTGCAAACTAACTGAGTTTTCCAAATCAAAGTTTAGTTACGTGGTTTTCTAAAAGTTATTCAATATATAGTTTTCATAAAATCTACATCCAAATGTAATCGGGAAACCTATAATGCTTTTCTGCTCTAGTTTAACTCCCAATTGACACTTGCAAATATAGAGTAGAATGAGATTTCGGATATGTAATATTGTTTCAGATATATGGACAAAACCTTCAAATGATATGGATAAATCATATGGAAAATTTTACAACATTCTGATTTATAATATTATATATCATAACTATCATGAATATAATTTATCAACCACAAATAAAAGGAAGCGATTTGGAACCAATCTGAATATGAAAGAAATGAGTTTGTAGCTGATGCCCGGAATGGTCACCAGATCCATTTTTTTCTTCTTCAATTGGGTCAAAATTGCCTTTGAGATCTCCACGGGTGCCATGCCGTTTTGTTCGTCATGTGCCATCACATCAACCGCTTTTTTCATCTTTTCGGTATAGGCTGATTCCGGAGAGAGTGCTGCCTGGGTAAATTTCCTCGAAGCGGTGAAATCCGTCTTCGCATCGCCCGGAAGCACGCAACAGCATTGCACGTTAAATTGCTTCATTTCGATGGAGAGCGTTTGTGAGTAAATCTTAATCGCCGCCTTGCTGGCTGAATAGAATCCCTGGTATGGAATTGGTATGAATCCGGCCACGGATGAGGTGGTGACAATCTTTCCCCTCATTTGTTCCCTCATGATGGGTAGTACGGCGTGGACTACGTTCACCGTACCGAAGAAGTTGGTCTCAAACTGGTAGCGGACCTCATCCAGTGAGGTGTCCTCTATTGACCCGGCGATTCCGTTACCCGCATTGCAGATGAGGATGTCGATGCGTCCCTGTTCTTGTTTGATGCGAGCGACTGCGGATTCGACGCTTTGCAGATTGGTGACGTCCATTTGCAGCGGGATTATTTCTCCCCCACTCGTCTCGTCACGTTTGCTTTCCGCTAATCTGCGGGAGGCGGAATAGACTCTATACCCGTTCGCCATCAGCAATTCTGCTGTGGCTTTTCCCAGACCGGCGCTTCCGCCAGTTAGAAGGACAATGTTTTCTTTCTCCATTTGATGATTATGTGAATTAAGTACCTATGTTACAAACTCACGTGAGGAGTTGATGGTACTGATTGTTTTTCAGACTTATAGGTTGAACAACATTCCGTCGTTCCTTTTCAACACAATAACTTCCGAATCGGTTTTGATGGCTTTTTGTATGGTTTCCAAAGCTAACTCAGGCGTGTTATTCGTTTTGCTCAGGTGGCAAAGGAATATTTTTTTAAGGAATGCGGGTGCGTTCTCCGCCAATACTTCCGCAGCCTGCCTGTTGTTCAGATGACCGCCGCTTCCCATGATACGGACCTTCAGTTGAGGTGCGTATGGTCCTGATTTCAACATATCTTCGTCGTGGTTCGCCTCAATCACGAGGTAATCCGAGATGGATATGTAATTGCGCAATTCGTCGGTCACGCAGCCTATATCGGTGGCTAACGTGAAACGAGTGTTGCCATGTTTGATGAAGAAACCGTTGTTGTCCTTGCTGTCATGTGGTATGAAGAAGGGGGTGATGGAGAATCTGCCTATCTCGAGCGGAACTCCTCTTGTCAGAAAATGTTGGTTCCAAGGAGAGACCTTTTCTGTGATGCCGTAGTTGTTGTTGATTCCCTCGTGGGAAGCTTGCGTGGCGAAGATGGGTAGGTGCTGTTTCTCGCTGAAGAAACCTACGGAACGCACATGGTCGAAGTGGTCGTGTGTGACGAGCACAGCCTTAATCTTCCCCATGGGAACCCCGATTTGCTCCAT
>CALCUH010000131.1 GCA_937907165.1 uncultured Bacteroidales bacterium
GTGCAGGATGACGTTGTCGGAATTTTCTTCTTTCTCTTTCTTGTCGGGTTTTACGATAGGTTCAGGTGCGCTCTTGTTCGGATTCTCTTTGAGGATGATGAGTGTTTGCCCGAGCGTCAGATATGTGTCTTTCAGTCCGTTCCAAGCCATTAGTTCCTCCACAGTGCAATCGTTTTTCCGAGATATTTTGAAAAGTGTCTCTTTCTTTTTCACGATATGGCGGATTGTGTCAAAATTTGCGGCATAGGGAGCGATTCCTCTCTCTTCGGGCGTTGTATTCTCTTCGGTGTTGATATCCGGCTCTTCTTGTTGGTCGTTGAGGCTTGGCGCTTCCTCTTGAGGTGGCACTTCTTCCTGTTGTTGCTTTTCAGGTATTTCTTCTTGTTCCCTTCTTTCGGATTCGTTAATGACGTTTTTTAATCCGATAAAACGGATACGGTAGTAATCCGCACTCGGATATTCGTCGATTGTGACGCCACTGCTGATGGAGGCGTGGATGAATCTGAGGGTGGTGTTCCTTCCGTCAGGAAAAACTTCGTAGACAATTCCCACGTGTCCGACCCCCTTGGATTTCGCATTGCTCCCTTTGAAAAAGATAAGGTCACCTTTTTGAACGTCCGATAAGGATGTCTTCATTCCTTGTTGGTATTGGGAAGCGGAGGAGGCGCTGAGTTCATAGCCGAATTGACGAAACACATAACTGGTGAAACCTGAACAGTCGAAACGTTTCGGACCTTTTCCCGCATATTGGTATCTTTTCCCTAGATGGCGGGATGCCTCTTCCACGATAGAGTCCCGTAGAGACATGGTGTTCTCCCTTGACCTTCTCGCCATGGCGGGGAGGAAAAATAAAGTCAATAATAACAGTGTCGCTATTCTTCTCATGCCGCAAAGATAGTAATTCTTTTTCTGTTCTAACTATTGGCGTGTTTTGAAATGGACGGGGCTGGCATCGAAAGGTGCCAGCCCCGCTTAGAAAGTGTGTTGTTTAAATGTTATTTTGTGGCAACGATTACTTTGAATACCTTGCCTGTCTGTTCGTTCTTCAAAACATATACGCCCTTCTCATAGCCGTTGAGTGAGCCTTCCGTCAGCTCGGTCTCACCGATTTTCTTGCCTAATAAATCGTAAACGGTAAATATTCCGCTTGCCGTGAAATCTTCCGCTTCAGCCTCTTCTAAACTTGTCGTGTTCACGGGCTTGAACTCCATGTAGTCCATGTCCACCCAATCGCCTGTGATGAGCAATTTTAGTTCGTGCTTGCCGGCTTCCAATTTGCCTACGTTGGAATTGACCGTTACGTAAGTGTTCCAATCGCCCGTGTTAGGCACAGAAATGATGTCTGTGATCTCCTTATCGTCCATCAGCAATTGGAAGGAGGAGCCGTCGCTTCCGGAAGCCACGTATGCCTCCACCTTGTATTCGTCGCTCTTGTCCACTTCGATTGTGTATTTGATCCACTCACCTTTCTGTGTGTAACCGATGGCGGTGTTGCTCATATCCACCCATTCGTTGCGGTCGCCTCCGTTATGGTTCTCGGAATCGTTGTCATAATAGGAAACGTCCTGACCACCGAAGTCGAACTCCTCCGCTTCTATTTTGCCCGGAATGGAGGCTGGCGTGCCGTGGAACGGTGTTTGTGGAACCACTACGATCTGTTTGTAGCCGCACTCGTTGGTGTAACGCTTGACGAAATTCCAAATCTCACGAGTGGTATTGTATGCGTCATTGGAGTGCCAGTGTCCTTTCCCTGGAATGGCGTTCAACACGACGTCCGCGTCACAATCGCCTCCCGTGTAGGCGGTTCTGGTCGCTCCGTTTACGGTCGATTGCTTCTTCGTCGTGCATTTGTTGTGTTTCTGCCATGCGTCGATGACCGAGTTCACTCCATTGAAGTTCACCACGTCGTCGGCTGTTCCGTGCGTGTGGAAGAGCGGAACGGCGCGTGTGCTGCTGCTTGGCTGGGTGTTGCCGAAGAGATAGCCGGAGACGGGTGCGAACGCCGCGAAATAGTCTGGTATCTTGTTCATACAGTGGTAGGTCATCATACCGCCCATGGAGAATCCGCTCAGATAGACGCGGCTCTTATCTATCTTATAATCTTGCGATAATTTGTCGATGATGCTGATCAAGTACTTCGTGTCCTTGTCTCCGCTGATGTCCCAAGACTTGTTCTCTCCGGAAGGGTAGGCTACGACGATGTTGGCGGTGTCGGCTACGCTCTCCCATTTCGCTTGGTTCTTTTGGTAGTTGATGTCTTGGTTCATTCCGTGCATGGAGATGAGCAAAGGTCTGTGTGACCTGATGTTCTGAGGAGCGTAGACATAAACTTGTCTGTTGTTTATGTAGTAGTTCGTTCCTCCTTTGGCTCCCGTGACGGGCTGATTCTCCAAATCTTGGTCGTTGTTTTGACT
>CALCUH010000132.1 GCA_937907165.1 uncultured Bacteroidales bacterium
AGAATTTGTCGGAATACGACTTGAACTCCGTGCCTAGTGCTGCGGATATGAAATTTGGTATCGTGGTTTCAGATTGGAACCACGATATCACTTTTAATATGTTACAAGGCGCCTATGATACGCTTGTGAAACATGGCGCTAAGAAAAAGAACATCACAGTGGTTCATGTGCCGGGTAGTTTTGAATTGATTTACGGGTCCCAACAATTGGCTGATGCGAAGGATGTGGACGCCGTTATTGCTTTGGGGTGCGTCGTCAGAGGTGGAACGCCTCACTTTGATTATGTCTGCCAGGGAACAACCTATGGTTTGGCTAAATTAAATGCGGAATATGATGTTCCTTTCATTTTCGGACTCCTTACGACTGACGATATGCAGCAAGCTATCGATCGTTCCGGAGGTTCTTTAGGAAATAAAGGTACCGAAGCGGCTGTGACCGCAATAAAAATGGTAAATTTTAAGCGAAATCTTTTGGAGGATTAATTTTTATTACTATCTTTGCACTCGATTTCGGAAGGGCGAATACCAGAGTGGCCAAATGGGGCAGACTGTAAATCTGCTGGCTCTTGCCTTCGGTGGTTCGAATCCATCACTACCCACAACCAATGCGGAAGTAGCTCAGTTGGTAGAGCATCAGCCTTCCAAGCTGAGGGTCGCGGGTTCGAATCCCGTCTTCCGCTCTCGAGTTGAAGCAATCATGTTTCTCTTATTTTTTTAGACTTGTCACATTAAGTGGATGTGTGAACTTGGAAAAACCGGATTCGATATAATTTTCAATCTCCATTTCTTTAGTTTATTTCTTTAAGCTTTAAGGCTATTGAGCCTTAGAATGTGATATGTGGTACGTTCTTTAGTTCGTACTTGGTATAAATGATATTTAGTTTTTATTTGCATTAATATGGATGTAATAGAGTTGAAGGGTAAAAACCTTATGGAATTGAGATCAATCGCAAAGAACCTTGGCATAAAACGTGTCGAGTCGTTTCGAAAGGAAGATCTTATTTTCAAGATTGTAGATATGATGGCAGCACAACAAAATGGGGAACAGACTGAATCTTCAGACCCAACATCTGCGAAGTTGGAAAACTTCTTGGATAAGATGTTGTCATATGCGGAAGAGGGTGATGACGTCAATAATGATGCGGAGAATTCCGATCCTGAACCGTCCATGGAGGGTGATGATATGAATGTGGAGGGTGATCAATCGATGCGAATGAACGAATCCTCGTATGACGATCGTCGTGATCAGGATCGTCCTGATTTTGATAATAATAGAAGACAGGATACGAAGCAGATGCATATGCGTCCGCGAGGTGGTTTCGATGCCATCGCATCCGGAAATAAGGCGGCAGCCATCGCTCGTCTTATTCTTGACAAGAAAAAAGGTATCAAGACTCCGCCAATTGAAGAGGTCTTGTCTGCCACTGAGGCGATTTCCCAACAAAACCAAATGCAGAACAACGCTGAGTTTGAGAGGGAAGAGAACAGACCAAATCAGCAGAATGCGCCTCAGCCTAAAAACAATAACAATAATAACAACAATAATTCATATAACGATAACGGACAGAATGCGCCTGTCGAACATCAGGAACCTGCCGCTCAAGTTAAGGTTCGTTCTTATGATTTCGACAATATCATCAAAGGACAAGGTGTTTTGGAAATCATGCCTGACGGCTTCGGGTTCATCCGTTCTTCCGATTATAATTATTTGAATTCTCCTGACGACATTTATGTCTCCCAGTCCCAAATCAAAATGTATGGTCTGAAGACGGGTGATGTGATAGAGGGTACCATCCGTCCTCCGAAAGAGGGCGAGAAATACTTCCCGTTGATGGGCATCGATAAGATTAAAGCCCGTTCTCCTGAATTTGTGAGAGATCGTGTGCCGTTCGACCATCTGACGCCTTTGTTCCCTGACGAAAAGTTTAATTTGACGGGGGGGAAGAGTACTTGTAACTTGTCTGTCCGTACGGTGGATCTCTTCTCTCCGATCGGTAAGGGGCAGC
>CALCUH010000133.1 GCA_937907165.1 uncultured Bacteroidales bacterium
TGGAGCATTGCAAAAAATAATGAAAAAGAAAATAGCAATTGTGGCTGGAGGCGACCAGTCCGAATTAGAAGTATCACTCAGAAGCGCCGCAGGTCTCTATTCGTTCATCGACAAAGAAAAATATGACCTCTACATCGCAACCATCGTCGGCACCAAATGGGAAGTGGAATGCGACGGCGAGAAATTCCCCATCGATAAAAACGACTTCTCTTTCATCAACAGCAAAGAGGAACGCGTCAATTTCGACTTCGCCTATATCACCATCCATGGCGTGCCGGGCGAGGACGGAAAGCTCCAAGGCTACTTCGACTTGCTCCGCATCCCTTACTCCTGCTGTGGCGTATTGGCCGCATCACTGACGTTCAACAAATATTTCTGCAATAAATTCCTCAACCAATTCGACGTACCGAGCGCCCAATCCATCCTACTGAATAAGGGTGACGTCATCGACGAGAAAGCGATCGAAAACGAATTGGGCATGCCTATCTTCGTGAAACCGAACGGCGGAGGAAGCAGCTACGGAACCTCTAAGGTGAAAAGCGCCGACGGCATCAAAGCGGCCGTAAACGCCGCACTGGTCGAAAGCGACCAAGTCATCATCGAGTCGTTCATGCAAGGAACGGAAATAACCTGCGGCATTTATAAAACCAAAGAAAAAACAGTCGTATTCCCTATCACGGAGGTCGTCAGCAAAAACGAGTTCTTCGACACCGACGCCAAATACAACGGCGCCGTAGAGGAAATCACACCGGCTAGACTCTCCAAAGTGGTGACCGACAGAGTGCAACGCCTCACCTCCATGATCTATGACCACATCGGCGCCAAAGGCATCATCCGCGTGGACTACATCATCACCGAGGGAGACAAAATCAACTTACTGGAAGTCAACACCACTCCGGGCATGACCGCAACCAGCTTCATCCCGCAACAGGTTCGCGCGGCAGGTTTGGACATCAAAGATGTGATGACCGATATTATCGAAAATGAACTGAATAAATAATGGCACATTGCCTATCATTCCCCAAATTATGGCCTTTTATCCCAAACTGATATTAGACGCACTGACACACGTTCGTTACCCCGGGACCGGACAAGACATCGTATCCGCCGGTATGGTAGACGACAACATGCGAATCGAAGGGAATAAAATCAGTTTTTCCCTTTTGCTGGAAAAGCCCAATGATCCATTCGCAAAATCACTGGTCAAAGCGGCGGAACAAGCTATCCTGACCTATGTAGGCGCCGAAGCCGAAATCGTCGGAAACATCAGCGTGAACTACAAGACGCAATTGCCCCAACAACCCGAGAAGCTATTGCCGCAGGTGAAGAACATCATCGCGGTCTCTTCCGGCAAAGGAGGCGTCGGCAAATCAACCGTCTCTTCCAACCTTGCGGTGGCGCTCGCCAACGAAGGCTACAAAGTGGGACTTTTGGACGCTGACATCTTCGGACCTTCCGTCCCGAAAATGTTCGGACTGGAAGACGCGAGACCCTACTTAGAGCCAGTGGACGGAAGGGAACTCATCAGACCAGAGGAGAAATACGGCGTGAAGATGCTCTCCATCGGTTTCTTCGTGGACCCGAACAGCGCCGTGCTCTGGAGAGGCGGAATGGCCAGCAACGCCTTGAAACAACTCATATCGGACGCTAATTGGGGCGATCTAGATTTCTTTATCGTCGACCTCCCCCCAGGCACGAGCGACATCCATCTCACCATGGTACAGACTGTCGCCATCACCGGCGCCATCGTCGTCAGCACTCCACAGGAAGTGGCTTTGGCGGACGCGCGCAAAGGCATCAGCATGTTCACGGGAGAAAAGGTGAACGTGCCTATCCTCGGACTGGTGGAGAACATGGCTTGGTTCACTCCGGCGGAGTTGCCGAACAATAAATATTACCTCTTCGGGAAAGAGGGCTGCAAACGATTGGCGGAAGAGATGAACGTACCGCTCTTGGGACAGATTCCAATCGTCCAAAGCATCTGCGAAGGAGGAGACAGCGGAGTGCCCGTGGCTTGCGATCCAACCACCATCACCGGACAAGCCTTCGCGGAACTCGCCAAAAACGTCGCCAAGCAAGTTGAAATACGCAACGCCACGATGCCCGAGACCAAAAAAGTGAACGTAACGCATAAATAAAAAATTTTTTACTTATATTTGCCACGTTTGAATATTGAATATTACTAACCAATTATATAATAGGAGATTATTCATAATGAAAAGATTAGGATTTAAATTATTGTTCTGCGCAGCCATGGCAGTAAGCATGGCAGGCTGTGACGGTTGTGACAGCGGCAGCGGGAAAGACGACTTGTGCAGCCACGCGAAAGCAGCTCCATCGAATTTCAAAGCATACATGGAGAGACTAGATAATCCGCAAATCGTGGATTACCGTAAAGCAGAAGAATTCGCCCAAGGACATATTCCAGGCGCCAAGAACATTCCCGTGACCGTTTATGACCTTGACGGAGTGAAAGGGGATTGCCCATACGTTAAAATGGTGCTTGAAGTATTTGACGTAAATAAGCCAATATTAGTATACGGAGGAGATACCGGATTCGGTGTCAACGGACAAGCCGTTCCAGGCCAATTAGCCTGCAAATTCGGCGAAAAAAACGTCACCCTTCTTGTGGGCGGATACAAAGCGTGGGTAAAAGAAGGATACCCTACGGAGCCTTAATAATCAAACGTAAATAGCATAAAAAAGCGAGGGGATTGCTCATATGGGCAATCCTCTCGCTTTTTTTATGCGTTTATACGTGCGTAAAGCAACACTTGAATATTTGCAGTTTGTTTCACGCATTAACCAAAAATACCTATCTTTGCGAAAAAATAAGATACTATATGAGTTTCAGTCAAGAAGCAAACAAATTATTTGATGCGGTCATTGTCGATTACCACAAAACGGACAACGTCGACGCACCCATGTCAAATCCCTATAAGGCGCAAACCATCGAAAACGTACTCTATCTGAAAAATTGGATCGATACGGTACAATGGCACTTGGAGGACATCATCAGAAATCCTGAAATCGACCCGGTGGAGGCGTTAGCTATAAAACGCAGGATAGATAAATCCAACCAAGACAGGACAGATTTAGTAGAAAGGATAGACAGTTACTTCCTCGAGAAATACGGCAACGTCGCAGTGAAACCGACCGCCGTCATCAACACGGAAAGCCCCGCTTGGGCCATCGACCGCCTCTCCATCCTCGCATTGAAGATATTCCACATGCGCAAGGAAGTTGAAAGAAAAGATGTGACGGCAGACCATCAATCGGCTTGCCAAAAGAAACTGGACGTGCTTTTGGAACAAAGGGAAGACCTCTCCTCCGCTATCGACCAACTCATCAAGGACATCGAGAACGGAGACCGTTACATGAAGGTGTACAAACAAATGAAGATGTACAACGACCCTAACCTGAACCCTATCCTTTACGGAAAAAAATAAAAACCAATGGTGGAAAAGAATCTTTTAGTGATGAGACTTTCCGCTATGGGAGACGTGGCGATGACAGTTCCTGTTATCGCCTCTTTTTTACGCGCCTATCCCAATATGGGCGTAATCATGCTCTCAGCGCCCAGACTATCCACGCTATTCGAGGAAATGGAACGGGTGACATTCGTCCCCGTCGACACCAAACAGACCTACAAAGGAACCTTCGGAATGGTGAAACTCTTCAGATACCTGAAAAAAGAGTACAAGTTCGAGAAGATGATAGATCTCCACGACGTGATCAGAAGCAAAATGCTGAGAACGCTCATGAAGACGTCGGGCAAAAAAATCTCCGTCATCAACAAAGGCAGGGCTGAAAAGAAAGAACTCACGTCACCCTCGCGCAAAGAGAAGAGGCAACTGAAATCCTCCATTCAACGATACGCCGAAGCGTTCGAGAAGGCAGGATATCCATTCACCGTCCAATTTGACGGACTGATGCCTAAAAACGCTCCGCTCCCCGAAAAAATCACCCAAATCATCGGGAACGATAGCCCCGCAAGAATCGGCATAGCCCCATTCGCGCAGCACAAAGGGAAGATTTATCCTTTGGAGAAGACTGAAGAAGTCATCGCCCACTACGCCTCAAAAGGCAACTGCCAGATACTCCTATTCGGCGGTGGAAAGGCAGAAAGTGATGTGTTTAACCGCTGGACGGAGAAATACCCGAACACCATCTCGCTCGCCGGGAAATTCACGCTCAACGAGGAAATCCAGATACTGAACCATTGCGACGTGCTGCTCTCCATGGATTCAGCCAACATGCACCTCGCCTCGCTCGTGAAAACGCCTGTCGTTTCCGTTTGGGGCGCGACACACCCTTTCGCAGGCTTCTACGGCTTCGGACAAGACCCTATGGACGCCGTCCAAATGGACCTTCCTTGCCGCCCATGCTCCATCTACGGCAAAAAACCGTGCGCCTCAAAGGATTTCGCCTGTCTGAACAACATAGGAATTGATTTGATTATCAATAAGATAGATGGACATATTAAAAAAGTGACCGATTGAAAGAAAAAAAGTTATCAACAATTTGAAATTTCAGATTAAACTCCTATCTTTGCAATCCGAATTTGGACGTAAAAACAAAAAAGAAATAATATAAATATACACGGCAATGAAAAGAACATTTCAACCCTCTATTAGAAAGAGAAAGAACAAGCATGGTTTCCGTTCAAGAATGGAGACAGCTAACGGACGCAGAGTATTAGCATCACGCAGAGCACACGGAAGAAAGAAACTTACCGTTTCTGACGAGTACGCTGTGAAGAGATAATTTCTCGAAAGAAGAAACGTACAAGGCGCATCATTTAGGTGCGCCTTGATTTTTTATACCAATTGAGCCATGCAACAATTACCGGAAGATATCAACATGCTTTTCAGCCTCATAAACATGAGACTGCGCGACGAATATGCGAACCTCGACGACCTTTGCGGCGCGATGGACATAGACAAGAAATGGCTGACCGACAAGCTCTCCGCCGCAGGATTCGAGTACAACGAACAGAAAAACAAATTCTGGTGAGAAAAACGCGGAAACGTTTTTCCCCCAATTCAGGCAGACGATTTTTTGTCATAAACAACATCGTTAAGCAAAAAATTACCTATTTTTGTAAAAATATAACGTCCGCATGAAAATCGATCTAAAGAAAATATTCATTAACCCGTACACGATCAGTCTCGTGGCGGCCATAGTGATATTAATCGCTCTCTATAAAATCACATTCTCATGGTTGGAGAGCTATACCAACCACAACCAGGAAATCGTCGTTCCCGAACTAATCGGCAACACACCAGACGAGGCTACGCTGATATTGCAGACACAATCCCTCAAATGCGAGGTTGTGGACTCCGTCTTCATGAAAGGGAAGGCGCTCGGCTCCATCGTGGAGCAAACGCCGCAAGCGGGCGAAAAAATCAAAGCTAACCGTACCATCTACCTAATCGTGAACTCCTCAGCCATTCGCAAAGTGACTGTGCCTGACATCCGCGAATATTCCCTGAGGCAAGCGGAATCCATGCTGAAATCTGTAGGACTTAAAGTAGATAGCATCATTTACGTTCCTTCGGAATATAAAGACCTCGTACAATACATCAAACTGAATTCCATGCCGGTAGAGGCTGGCGCCCACATTCCTGAAGGTTCCGCCGTCACGTTGTTTGTCGGCAAAGGTTTGGAGAACGAATTGTGCGAAGTGCCAAGCTTCAGGAAACTGAACGAGGAGAAAGCGACGGAAATGGCGCACAGCTCTTTCCTGAACATCGGAAAAGTGACATATGACGAAGAGCCGAAAGACGATAACGACAAAGCGCAATATTTCGTCTACAAACAAGACCCCGTCACCGAGACCAAGGTGAACATGGGAAGCTCGATCAACCTATATTTAACGAAAGATCCTTCACTATTGGAAACGCCTGAGGAGATCTATTTCGACTCAAACGAGACAAGCAACGGCAACGCAAGCTCAGAAAACGAAGATCTGTTCAAATGATCGAGGACGAGGATTACATCAACGACAAAGAGGACGAGGATGAGGGCGCGGTCTTAGGAAACGACGGCCAATTCCATGAACACTTCCGTTTCACGGTCGAAAAAGGGCACTCCTTACTGAGAATCGACAAATATCTGGTGAACTGCATGTCCAACATCTCCCGCAACCGCATTCAAGAGGCTGCGGACGCTAAATGCATCTTAGTGAACGGTTCCCCAGTTAAATCCAATTATAGGGTAAAGCCGCTGGATGTGATATCCATCATGCTCTCCTATCCACCTTCGGATTTCGAAATTATTCCCCAAGATATTCCTATCAACGTAGTTTATGAGGACAAGGATGTCATCCTCGTCAACAAGCAACCCGGCATGGTTGTCCACCCCGGCTTCGGCAACTTCCAAGGAACCTTGCTCAACGCTTTGGCGTGGTACCTGAAAGATTCCCCGGATTTCAACGTTGACGACCCGCGCCTAGGACTTGTCCACCGCATCGACAAAGACACGTCTGGACTGCTTATAATAGCCAAAAACGAGGACGCCAAGACCAGCTTGGGGAAACAGTTTTTCAACAAAACCACCAAACGACTTTACAACGCACTCGTTTGGGGCAATATCGTGGAGGACGAAGGGACCATCACCGGAGATTTGGGACGTGACCCCAAGGACAGGATGCTCTTCACCGTATTCCCCGAAGGAGAGAACCCCAACGCCAAACATGCCATTACCCATTACCGCGTATTGGAGAGGTTCGGTTATGTCACATTGGTGGAATGTAGGCTGGAGACAGGTCGCACGCACCAAATCCGCGTCCATATGAAACATATCGGACACACATTGTTCGCCGACGAAAGATATGGCGGCAACGAGATACTACGGGGAAACACCACCGCAAAATACAAACAGTTCGTGAAGAATTGCCTCGAAATCTGCCCAAGACAAGCGCTACACGCAAAAACATTAGGATTCGTCCACCCACGCACAGGCGAGGAGATGTACTTCGACTCAGAATGGCCGGACGATTTCAAACAATTGATAGAGAAGTGGAGACGATTCGCCCACGGAGAGATAAACGAAGAATAAAACCGGCTCGGCTTCAATTCGCCCTTATATAAAAAATTACCGCGTCATAGCCAAGGAGTGCCGATGACGCGGAGTGACAAACAAAAGTTTAGAATTTTAGATAATATCGTTCTTGTATCAAAGATTATGAAAAGACTACTTTAGGGAAGAATTCATCATCACAGATCATCATACCATCCTTCAATAAATGTTGTACAAAAATCATGCCAAAGCAACAATAAAAACAATCATTTTTAAACAAAACAATACATCTCCACCACTATGATAACCATAATAATGCATATATCAGTTAATTAATATTAATAGTTTGGTATATTATATAGTTAATTCAACAATAACTGCGGAATGAGGATGGATCAATAAATTGATTGTAGTGAAACCAATGAACAGATAAAAACATATATCCTTTTATTACTGTCCGCTAAACTTTTATGGGTTTAAACCTTTTGCGAAAAAATGTATTATATAACTAACAATACGTAATAATCGCATCCTATATTACGTGCAACCTCTGGGGTTGTATGTGTGGTGGTGGGAATCCATTATTCTACCGACATTGAACCCCTACGGGATTCCGCGAGAAAAGAGCCTCCGATCAGCTCTCGTTGTTTGATTAGGGGAGCTTGGTTTTTAAAAAAGATACCGCAACGCCGTGTTTTCTGGCATCGCTGACTATTTTGGTACGCCTTTTCAAGTTTAGCGGACACCATTAATATGAAATTTGTATTGTTTAAGAATCAGGGTAATATGGAAAGAATAGACGAATCTGTATATGATAGAGCTGACGAAGGACTTCTCCGCTTGATCGAGAAGGCCAAGGTCGCCGCACTCTCGGAAGAGGAGCAGAACCTCTACGACGCCAGCATGAAGCTCCTTGAGGATGAGATCGACATGGAGCATGGATATAAGCGAGGGATGGTAAAGGGAATCCAGCAAGGAAGAGAAGAAGAACGAAAAAACTCATTTCTAACCTGCGTTCATCCGGCTTCACCAATGAGCAAATCGCTGAACTGCTATCCATTACCCTTGAGGAAGTGGAGAAATAGAAAATTTTCACACAAATAATACCACCGCCATCACAGCAAATGTTGTGATGGCGGTGGTTGTTTAATCGAATATGCGAATCACCCGCGTGGGGGCGTATTGCATACGCCCCCACACCAACGGCACATTTTTCACCGCGGGCAACCACAAGGATTTCCCCTACGGCGCAAAACCCATCGATGTCGATTTTGAATTTATTGTATATTTTACACATTTAATAATTTTCATTATATTTGCATCGACAAAGAAAAATTCTATCTTGATTTTTCTGCCTGATTATTAACTTAACAACTTTAAGCCATGGGAGTATATATGGATTTACGCAGCGATTACGGATTCAAATTCTGCATGCAGGACGAGACTGTGATGAAATCTTTCCTGAACGCTATCTTGGAGGGCGAAACCGACAGGATAACAAGTGTACAATTCAAAAATATCGAGGTACCTCAACCTCAAAAAGACGAGAGAGGCGTCAACTTCGACCTGCTCTGCACCACGGAGCGTGGCGAAACCATCCTCATAGAGATGCAGAACGCTCCGCAGAAATTTTTCAAGACACGGGCCGCCTTCTACATCTCGAACATACTGATCAAACAGTTCACACGAGGGTTCAAGTGGGAGAAGATGAGACAGGATATCTCCCGCATTTTCGGCATCTTCATCATGGGCGGCCGCAACAAATGGCTGAACAAACCGATTACACGAACGAGCGTGTACGACCGGGACGAGTTGGAGGAGTTTTGGGACCGCAAACACAATTTTTTCTTATCTTTGCCCAACTTCAATTTGGACAAGGGAAACATCACGCCCAAGAACATTTGGATGCACTTTTTTAAGAAATTAGGAACAATGGACAGAATAGACCCATCAGTATATGAACGTGCGGACGAAGGTCTGCTCAGACTATTGGAGAAGGCCAATGTGGCCAATCTCACCGAAGAGGAGTATGCCCAGTACGAGGCCAGCATGAAAGCCCTCGAGGATGAGGTGGACATGGAGCAGTATGGGTATAACAATGGTTATAGCAGAGGTGTGGAAGATGGTATGGAAAAAGGGATTCAGCAAGGTATCCAACAAGGGGTCCAGCAAGGTATCCAACAGGGAGAATTAAAAGAACGGAAAAAACTCATTAACAATCTTCGAATTTCCGGCTTCAGCAATGAACAGATTGCCGAACTGCTATCCATTCCCCTTGAGGAAGTGGAGAAATAGAAATTCTTCTCACAAATAAAACCACCGCCATCACAGCAGATGTTGTGATGGCGGTGGTTGTTTAATCGAATATGCGAATCACCCGCCGTGCGTTGTTGGATTGGTCCGCCCTGCATTCCGGGGCGTATGCAACACGCCCCTACACCAGCGGTTTGGCACCTTCCATCTGACGATAGACCAGCCACACACCCGCGCAGGCGTATTCATTCTGCGTCTCGCCATTGGCGGGCACGATTTTCATATACACGTATACCACGCCTAGCTGGGACAGGATGGTATTGATGTCGTTCTGCGCTCGGGGGTCAGGGGATAAAGAGGGTTTGGGTTAGCATAGACTAAATGATTTTTATGACTGATTAGGATACAATACAAATTTACCATACCAACGAGTAAAATAGCCACATCGCTGGCATGAAAAAATTTCAAAAAAATGTTGTTTTACATGATAGGCGGCATAATGAGACATGATGCCCAAATAGGAATTGAGCGTTGGGCTCAACTTTTGCGGATCACTCACCATTCGCAACTTTGGCAGTTTGCGACGCATCCGCCTCAGCGACTCGTTCCCTACATATTTACGAAAAGGTTTCAGATAAGCCCCTAAGAACTCCACACCGTGAAAGGAGTCCGCTATGCGGGTCTTACCCTCGTGAAGAGTCATGTTTAACTCTCTCAACAGAAATTCACGCACCTGCGGAATCAACGACTTAAGCCACTCCTTATCGGCACTGACCACATAAAAGTCATCCACATAGCGACCGTATCTCCGACACTTCAGTTCTCTTTTCATATAATCATCCAACACGCCAAGATAGACGTTACTAAAGAGTTGTGACGTAAGGTTGCCTATGGGTAATCCGCAACCTTCGGGCGAACAAAAGAGACTTTTGCTATCGGGCAGAGTACTCCAATCAGCGGTTTTCCCATGTCGGATGCAGTTCTCCACGGGATTGAGCAGGATGATTTCACGGCTGAGGTACTCCACAAAATCCATATCCACCACTTTCCGCCAAATTCTTTTGTCTTTGCTGGAAATTCGATGATCAGCCATCTTACGCAAAAGTAAGAGCGTAAGCTCCAGAAGTTTTCCCCTTGATATCTGCATAAAATATCATTGGTGTCCGTTAAACGTGAAAATAAATTTATAACACGTTGAAAGATAATGA
>CALCUH010000134.1 GCA_937907165.1 uncultured Bacteroidales bacterium
CGTTCGATGAACCTGCTGAGCGTCACGTGAAGATAGCGAGCATCGTGTTGGAGAAGGCGAAACGTATGGTTGAATGTGGTCATGACGTGGTTATCCTTTTGGATTCCATCACTCGTTTGGCTCGCGCGTATAATACGGTTTCTCCTGCATCCGGTAAGGTCCTTTCCGGTGGTGTGGACGCTAATGCGCTTCATAAGCCTAAACGTTTCTTCGGTGCCGCTCGTAACATCGAGAACGGCGGTAGCTTGACCATCATCGCGACCGCTTTGACGGATACGGGTTCTAAGATGGATGATGTGATTTTCGAGGAGTTCAAAGGTACGGGTAACATGGAGTTGCAGCTTTCCAGACAGTTGGCCAACAAGCGTATCTATCCTGCTGTTGATATTATGGCTTCTAGTACGCGCCGCGACGACCTTTTGCATAGCAAAGAGACCATCCAACGTATGTGGATCCTTCGTCGTTATCTCTCCGATATGAACCCTGTGGAAGCTATGGAGTTCTTGAAAGATCGTTTGGAAAAGACCGAATCCAACGAGGAATTCCTTGCCTCTATGAACGATTAATCGTTGCGATTTTTTAATGGGCGTTTATCGCTCGATAGAATATTTTTCCCCAAGAAGTGAGCATATTTTCACTTCTTGGGGTTTTGTCTTTTTTTTCTAACTATAATTTTAATTTTTTTCCGCAGAATTTTTTCTCTGTGGCTCTTTGTCTATTTTGTCATTCGCCTCTTTTTTACTAATTTCGCCGCTAAATTGTTGGAATTGTCTCTTTTTTAGGTGATAGGTATTCTTGGGGGAAAAGGATGAAGAATTTAATATTCGGAAAATTAACCCCAATCACCTTGGAAGACTGATTATATATTTGATTATTAGTATATTAAAAAAGAATGAAGAATATTCGAAATTTCTGTATCATCGCTCATATTGATCATGGGAAGAGTACGCTGGCTGATCGTTTGTTGGAAATGACTAAAACGGTCACAGGCAAGGACTTGCAGGCGCAAGTTTTGGATGATATGGATTTGGAGCGTGAACGTGGTATAACCATTAAGAGTCATGCGATTCAGATGGATTATATGTATAAAGGGGAGAAATATGTATTGAACCTTATAGACACCCCGGGACACGTCGATTTCTCTTATGAGGTTTCCCGTTCCATTGCGGCTTGTGAGGGCGCTTTGCTCGTGGTCGATGCGTCCCAAGGTATTCAAGCCCAAACGATATCAAATCTTTATATGGCTTTGGAGCATGATTTGGAAATCATCCCTGTGTTGAACAAAATAGATTTGCCGGGTGCGATGCCTGACGAAGTGGAGGACCAGATCATTGATTTGTTAGGTTGTAAGCGTGAGGATATTCTTCGCGCGAGCGGAAAGACGGGAGAGGGTGTCGACAAGGTTTTGGAGGCGATCGTGGAACGAATCAAACCGCCTGTCGGTGATCCTACGGCGCCGCTTCAATGTTTGATTTTCGACTCCGTGTTCAATGCGTTTAGAGGTATCATAGCCTATTTTAAGATTGTCAACGGTACGATTAACAGCGGTGATTTGGTGAAGTTTGTGGCGACAGAGAAGGAGTATTTAGCCGATGAAATCGGTATTCTCCGTCTCGATATGGAGCCTAAGAAGACTTTATCCGCTGGAAATGTGGGTTATATCATTTCGGGTATCAAAACCTCCAAGGAGGTGAAGGTGGGTGATACGATCACGCAGGTCAGCCGTCCGTGCGAAGGCGCCATCGACGGATTCCAGGAGGTGAAACCGATGGTGTATGCGGGTGTCTATCCGATTGTGACAGAGGATTTTGAGAATTTGCGCGCTTCCATCGAGAAATTGCAGCTGAATGATGCCTCTTTGACCTATCAGGCGGAGTCATCCCTCGCTTTAGGTTTCGGATTCCGTTGCGGATTCCTCGGTATGTTGCACATGGAGATTATCCAAGAGCGTCTCGACCGTGAGTTTAATATGGATGTGATTACCACGATTCCTAATGTTGAGTATGATATTTATACGAAGAAAGGGGATAAAATCAAGGTGCATAATCCTTCCGGACTTCCTGATCTGACATTGATAGAGCGAATCGAGGAGCCTTATATCCGCGCCTCCATCATCACGCAGACCGATTTCATCGGACCAATCATGACTTTGTGCTTGGGTAAGCGCGGCGAATTGGTGCGCCAGAATTATGTGTCGGGTAATAGGGTGGAGTTGATATACGATATGCCTTTGGGTGAGATTGTCTTCGATTTTTATGATAAACTGAAGAGCATCTCCAAGGGGTACGCCTCTTTCGATTACCATCCGCATGGTATGCGCGAGTCAAAGTTGGTGAAGTTGGATGTGCTGTTGAACGGTGAGCCGGTGGACGCTCTTTCCACGTTGACCCATTTCGATAACGCCTATACGTTAGGAAAACGTATGTGCGAGAAGTTGAAGGATTTGATTCCTCGCCAGCAATTCGAAGTGGCTATTCAGGCCGCTATCGGTACGAAGATTATTGCCCGCGAGACCATTAAGGCGGTACGTAAGGATGTGACCGCTAAGTGTTATGGTGGCGATATCTCCCGTAAGCGTAAGTTGTTGGAGAAGCAGAAGGAGGGTAAGAAGCGTATGAAACAGATTGGTACTGTGGAAGTTCCTCAAAAGGCTTTCCTTGAAGTTCTAAAACTCGATTGATGCTTATAAATTGTTGATAATCATAAGTTTATTATAAATAAATGAATTATAAAAGGGGTAATGGTCATTGATTGTTCCCCAGCTTTATTTTAATGTGTTAAATGATTGATTGTATTATGAACAAAAAAAGATTAGCGTTGTGTGCGCTTTCAATGATCGTCGCATCGGCTTATGCCGATAATGTTTTGGTGGAGACCGCATCTTCCATTTCAACGAAGTCAAGCGGTGATATTTCCACTGATAGTGTTTATTGGAAATATCCGGGTTCTGCTGGATTAAATGCCAACCAAGCCTTTTTTAATGATTATTCCACGGACGGAACAGGTTCCAGCCTTTCGTTGGACGCTTTCTTGAATTTGGCTGCTAATTATCAGAAGAATAGGGTGAAATGGGACAACTCATTTGCCGCTAAATATGGTTTCATCTATTCGAGCGAGTTTACGGGCGATGATTTGCTTCGTAAGAACATGGATGAGTTCAATCTCTCTTCAAAGTTCGGTTATAAGATGGGACAATATTGGTATGCGAGCGCCATGGCTAATATGGAGTCTCAGTTTACCACAAGTTATAAATATGATCCGGATGTGGCGGGAATCGATTCCGCTGTGGCGATTTCTGATTTCTTCGCTCCGGGTTATGTGAAGGTCTCTCTCGGTTTCGATTATGTGCCTAATAAATACATCAGTTTGTTCTTGTCTCCTTTGACGGCTCGTTTCACCGTTTGTCGTGTGAATGAGTTGGCTCCCAACTATGGTATGGAGTTGATTGAGGAGGCTAAGTATGACAAAGATGGTGAATTGGTTGCGGATGCGTTGTATGAGAAGTCACGCGCCGAACTTGGTGCTTATGCGATTTTACGTTCTGATTTCGATATCACCAGCAGTCTCCATTTCTTCAGCACTTTGGAGGGATTCTACGCTTACAACAAGGCGGTTTCCTCTTTGACGGACCGTTATGTCGATTGGTATGGTAAATATTATGAGACGGAGAGCTTTGATCCGGAAGCATACCAGGTTCTTTATCCTGGACAAGATGTGAATAAAAATATTCACGGTTGGTATTTCAAGTGGAAGCTTGAATTGTTGTTGAAAGTTTCTAAGTATGTGAACCTCTCCTTCAAGACTCAGTTGAAGTATGATAATGCAGAGATGAAGACCATCGAGGACAAAAATTACGGATTGCCTGAGGCTAAGCTCCAATTCTGGGAGACTACCTCTTTGGGTGTGGCTTTCCAATTTTAATGTTTGAATGATATGGGAGGCGTTCCGAAAGGTGCGCCTCCTTTTAATTTTTTCGATAAAATGGGTAAAAATTTAGAAGATATTGATTTGCGGGCTTTCCTTTTCGATATGGACGGTGTGTTGTACGATTCGATGCCTAACCATGCTAAGGCGTGGGTTCATGCCTTCGTTTCGATGGGGCTGAAGTTCACTGATTATGATGTCTATATGCGTGAGGGAATGACGGGGTCATCCACAATCAACGAAGTCTTTTCGTCCCAATTGGGTCGCTTCGCAAGTGAAGAGGAGTGCCAGCGTATCTATAAATTCAAGTCCCAATATTTCGAAACGTTGCCTGCCGCACCGAAAATGCCGCATGTGGAGGATGTCCTGAATACGATTCAAGCGTCCGGGAAGGGTATCTATTTGGTGACTGGTTCCGGTCAGATGTCGTTGCTCGATAAGCTTAACCGTTCATTTCCCGGTGTGTTCTGCAAGGAACGTATGGTTACCGCCTATGATGTCAAGAAGGGGAAACCCGATCCGGAGCCTTATCTGATGGGGCTTGAGAAGGCGGGTGTGCGTGCCGACCAAGCGATTGTGGTGGAGAATGCGCCTTTGGGCGTTCGCTCCGCTGTAGCCGCCGGTATTTTCACTATTGCGGTGAATACGGGAATTTTGAAGGATGAAGTGTTGCTGGATAATGGCGCAGACCTGCTTTATCATAGTATGGAGGAGCTTGCCAAGGATTTACCGAGGATTCTTCGTATAGCCCCAAAGACGCTCTAGAATGCCCTCTTTTTCTATTTCGGCTGGCGTGTTTGCCGTCACACCTTTCTTCATCACCCATATTTGGTCTGCGAATTGAAGGGCTAAATCAATCTCATGGGTGGAGATAAGTATCGTTTTACCTGTTCGACTCAAATTTTTCAATAGTGAGAAAACCTCCCTGCGGTTGGCGTAATCCAAGTGGGAGGTGGGTTCGTCCAAAAGGATGATAGGCGTGTCTTGCGCCAATGCTTTGGCGATCCAAACCCGTTGTTTCTCACCGTCTGATAATTCTTGTAATTTTCTATTTTCCAGATGTTTGATGTTGACGATGGAAAGGGCGTTTTCTATCATATTTTTATCCTCTTCCCTTAAATTTCCCAACCAGTTCGTATAGGGCTGTCTTCCGATGGAAACGATTTCTTTTACGCTCAGATTGTTCGCTTCGTTTCCTGTCATCACGACGCTAATAAGTTTGGCTCTCTTATTTACGCTTAACTGCTCGATGAGTTCGCCTTTTATAGATATTTTGCCCGACAAGGGTTGCTGCAATCCGCACAAAGTCCTAAGCAGTGTGGATTTGCCGATTCCATTTGGACCGATTAGTGCGGTGACGGTATGTTCCATCATCTGCAGCGATAGGTTACATTGCACCTTTACAACATTATTTCTATTGTAACCGATCGCGAGCTCCTCCGTTTGCAGGATGAAATCGTTCATTGGATATAAGGATTGCTTGATTTTTCGAAACCGATGGAGGTCTTCGGACCATGTCCAGGCATCACCACCGTATTGTCAGGCAGATTCAATAGCTTGGATTGGATGGAGGAGATCAGATCCGTTTCGTTTCCTCTTTCGAGGTCACACCTTCCGATGCAGCCCATGAATAGGGAATCCCCGCTGAAAAGGAGGTTTTCTTTCGGAGCGTAGAGACAGATGCCGCCAGGGGAGTGTCCGGGCGTGTGGATGACGTGCAGTTCCGTTGCGCCGATGGTAATGATGTCGCCCTCTTTCAGATACGATTTCAGCGGGACACATTCCAGTTCTTCATCGATGCCGAATTTCTTCCCGTAGGAGGGAAAGATGTCGAAGAGAAACTCATCGGCTTGGTGCGCCTCCGGTCGGACACCGAATTCATCGAACAAAGCCTTGCAGCCGAAGATGTGGTCCAGATGGAGGTGCGTGTGCACGATATGTTTGATTTTCAGATTATTCTCTTTGATATGACTGATGAGACGTTCTTTCTCCTCATCAAAGAAACACCCCGGATCGATGATGACGCAATTGTGGTTCTCGTCGGTCAGAACGTAGGTGTTCTCTTGAAACATGTTGAATATGAATTGTTTTATTTCCATGAATCTACATTTATTGAATACCTTTAAGCATGGGTACGAATGCGCATTGACCGAAAGTTTCCTTGTCGAAATTCTTTTCTCCTTTGCGGGTTAGCCTAATCATGTTGAGCGTCCCGTTTTCAAGGATGGGCAAAACGATTCGACCGCCGATTTTGCATTGTAGCAGCAAATTTTCCGGCATTTCATCGGCGGCTGCCGTGACGATGATCTTGTCGAAAGGGGCGATGTCCGCCCAGCCCTCATAACCGTCACCATATTTGCATAAGATATTGAAACCCATTTTCTTGAGACGCTTGTCCGCATTAACGTATAATTCACGAATACGCTCTATGGAGTAGACCGAAGCGCCGCAATAGGCTAGGATGGCGGATTGGTAGCCCGAACCGGTTCCTATTTCGAGCACCCTGTCGCCCGGATGAGGATCCAGCAATTCTGTTTGGAAGGCGACGGTGAAAGGCTGGGAGATGGTTTGTTGGGCGCCGATAGGAAAAGCCTTGTCGTTGTAGGCGAAAGGATCGAGGGTGCTGCTCATGAAGAGGTGGCGCGGCACGTTCGCTATCGCGTTCAGCACGTTGGTGTTCTTAATGCCTTTCGCATAGAGTTCCTCAGCGAGTTTCCTTCTGAGCGTCATATGTCTGGGCGTATCTACCATATCTTCCATGATAGTCATTACAAAGGTAAATAGACTGCTTTCTTCGTCTCGAAATACTCTTCCTCGAAGAAATTATTGATGTCGAAAAGGGAAGCGCGGTTTTTGAAAGCCTTGACCTCATTCTCCAATTCGCCGCCCTTCAGACAAATAAGTCCGTTGGGTAGGGCGTTTTGTTGACCTTTCTGCTTGACGTTCTTTTGGGTGAGTCTGACGAGGTCGCCTAAGGGCATGACCGCCCTGCTTACGATGAAATCGAACTTTTGCTTCTCATCTTCCACTCTTTCGTGGGCGAAAGTAGTGTTTGTCAGACCGATAGCGTTGGATACTTCCGTTGCTACACGAATTTTCTTTCCGATGGAATCGACCAAATGGAACTGGCAGTTAGGGTAGAAGATGGCCAATGGAATGGCTGGAAAACCGCCTCCCGTTCCGACGTCCATGATGGTAGTTCCGTCCTTGAATGTCAATATTTTAGGAATCGCCAAAGAGTGGAGCACATGGTGCTCGTATAGATTTTCGATATCTTTCCGTGAAATCACGTTTATTTTGCTGTTCCAATCCGCATATAGGTCGTAAAGTGCGGCGAACTGCTCCTTTTGTTTTTCCGATAGATTCGGAAAATATTTCAATATAATCTCCATAAATGCATATAATTCTTTCCGCAAATTTAACGATAGTTACTTATTCCGCCAAATGTAGAATATTATTGGATTCTTACATAACTATACAGACTGTATTTGATTTATTATTAATTATTTATAAATCTAATTGATGATAATGATAGTAATATTCGTCTCCTCGCTTGAGAAAAGTGGACGAAAAAGTTAACTTTGTGGATAGAAATATAAGTTTTCATCGAACAAATCCATTGATTATGAATATACTTTTTCTCCATGGAATGGCTTCCAGCCATGCGTCTCCCATCGCCACCTATTTGCGTGAATATATGCCCGAGGCGACGGTCTGGGCACCCGATTTATCTATAGATCCGGAGAGGGCTTTTCCTCAAATTGAACGATTCTTGGCCGAATATCAGATTGATTTAATCGTCGGTCATAGCTTGGGCGGCTTTATGGCGCAAAAATTGAGAGGCAGAAAGAAAGTATTGCTGAATCCGAGTTTAGGCATGGATTATCTCTACCTTTTCATCGGCGATAATAAATACAAAGAGGAGAGGGCGGATGGTATCCAAACTTGGCATGTGGAAAGGCGTATGTGTGATACCTACAAGGAGATGGAGCGCACGCAATATGATAATTTGACGCCCGAAGAGGATGCTATGACTGTCGGTATTTTCGGGAAGAGGGACCTCCTGACCCGTATGGCTTCCCATTGGTTTAAGAAACATTATAGTCAATGGCTTGCTATGCCTGGCGGACATTATCCGCCTGAAGAGGCGATTCGGGATTATGTGGTGCCCGAGATACGGAGATTGCTGAACGAGTAGCTTTTTCATAGAGCTTGCGCATTGATTTTATAACTCTAAATCACGATAGGTCCATCATAAATCATATATCTTTTAAACGCCAAGTTGTATTATTATAAATTATTGAATATTAATTATTTATAATTAAATAGCAAACCTAAATTAATTTGCATTGTTAATAGATGGTAAACTTGTTTCCTAAGTGTGGTTTTGTCCCTCTTTTTGATTAACTTTGCAAAATAGTAAATTGTCGTATAGAATGGGTAAGAAGGAAGAGCAAGAGAATATCACTGAGTTGGAGAAGAAAGGTTTGAATCTATGGTTCCAGAAAATGCGGGACGAGCGAGTTCAGACTGCGGTCGGATTGTTGCTTTTGACATTCGGTCTCTATCTGGCTTTGGCTTTCGTGTCGTTCTTTTTCACGGGATGGCAAGATCAGAGTCTTCTTCAGAACACACAGGGGTTCACGCTTGATTATATCAATGAGAATGTGAAAAACTGGGCTGGTTTGCGAGGCGCTCGTATGGCTGATTTCTTCATCAACCATACGTTCGGTATCTCATGCCTGCTCTATTTGTTCTATTATTTTTTGGGAGCCTTGTGGCTGATGCATATTCGTCCGTTCCGAATGTGCCGCACGTTCTTGATTTGCTCGTTCTTCTTAGTTTGGCTTTCATTGTTTTTCGGCTTTTTCTTCATCAAATGATTCATAATAATGAGCATATAGAGTAGTGCTAGATTTGATTGGGGTATTATCATACACTTTGCCATCTTCTGTTGTGTAAGCCTTTAAGCCTTCAAATACTGTCTGAGCATACTGGAATACGCAAGCGCATTCGTTAAGAACTACGTTGGAATCTGTGATGATAGCACCGTCGTCCCACTTTCCATCCTTATATG